>JBCDBC010001008.1:0-2741 GCA_039184535.1 Bacteroidota bacterium
CAGAGATGTTGATTTGACCGCTTTGGCCCCTAACATGAGTTCAAAAGTTTTTGAAAATGATTTTGTAGAAGCTTTTGTAATAAGCATACCATTTGAGCAAGAGTTTCCTGCCCACCAGGCTAATGACAGGCTTGTGTTTGCCTTAAATAAATTTGACATCCAGTCTCAAAGTGAAGCTGGAACTTCTACGAAAACGTATGAGCCTGGAGAAGTAAATAAATTCTCTGCTGGGAAATATAGTTTTAAGAATGTAGGGGTGAACCCCGTAAGGTTTCTGACAGTAAGTAGAAACCCGGTGATTCTGCCTAAAGATAAGTCGTTTGTAGTGAGAAATGGCATTACAAAAGTAGCTCCTGAAAGTAGTGCGATCCTGGTAGAGGATGATGAAAGCAGAATGGTAGAAGTAGAGTTAGAACCAGGTGAAAAGATTTCCACTTTTGATGCTTTACCTGGAATGGTTTACCTATTAAATGATGCCCAGATCAAATTCCTCCAGCCTATTGATGGTGCTGAAAAGTTCTGGTCTACCAGAGGATACCAGGGAGAAATTCTTTGGTTAGAAGCGGGACAGTATGAGCTTATGAATACTAGTAAAAGGAAGCCAGCCAAGTTTCTAATGGTAGGCTTCAAAAAATAGTTAGCGCAAATCCCATATAATAAGTAATTACACGGGGCCAAACAAAAGACGTTAACACAAAAATATTCCTGTTTTATCCCTATCAGTTTTCAGCGAAAGTAGATATTACTTTCGCTGTTCTTTTTTTATGATTTTAGGTGGGAATACGGGGGGCTTTTTCTATTTTCAGTCTTGGAACTTTTGTGTAAATCATGAACTACTGACATGGAGATGTTGCCTTCTGATCACCCTAAATCCTGCGCTATCATGGGCGTATCTGGTTCCGGGAAGACTACCATAGGAGCCGCTGTGAGCGCCAAGCTAGACTGGATACTTTTGGAGGCAGATGACTTCCATCCTCAAACCAATATAGATAAGATGAGTCAAGGCATTCCCCTCACTGATGAGGATAGATGGCCCTGGCTGGAAGCTATCCACCAAGCTATGGAGGAACACCTTTCCCACGGAAGATCCGTAGTGGTAGTTTGTTCTGCCCTAAAAGAATCCTATAGAAAAGTTATACAGGGAGAGTTTGAGCTTAGCTGGTTTTACCTGAAGGGTAGCTACGAGCTGATTTTTCGACGTATGCAGGCAAGAGCTCATTTCATGAAACCGGAAATGCTTCAGAGTCAGTTTGACACCTTGGAAGAGCCCAAAGATGCAATTATTCTCGATATAGGAGAACAGAAGGAAGCGATTATCAATGCTATAGTCAGTACACTCACAAGTAATCAAGCCTAAAATGCAGATAGGATTTTTTAGTACCAAAAACTATGATAGAGAGTCCTTTGGTGCCGCTAACAAAAGGTTTGGACATACCCTCACTTATATGGAGCCCTCCCTATCTTCCGAGACCAAAGCCTTGGCTAAAGGGATGGAAGGTGTATGTGTGTTTGTAAATGATAAGCTGGATGGAGATACCCTATCCTTTTTGGCTGAGCATGGGCTAAAGTTGATAGCTCTCAGATGCGCAGGCTTTAATAATGTAGATCTGGAAAAGGCAGAAGAGAAGGGAATTATGGTGTTAAGAGTACCAGCATACTCACCTTATGCAGTAGCAGAACATGCTGTGACTTTAATTCTCACCCTAAATAGAAAAACCCATAAAGCTTTTAACAGGGTAAGAGAGCAGAATTTCTCCCTGGAGCGCTTACAAGGCTTTGACCTATACGGTAAGAAAGTTGGGGTAGTAGGTACAGGAAAGATAGGCAAGGTCTTTTGTAACATTATGCTTGGGTTTGGCTGTGAGGTTATGGCCTTTGACATCCATAAAGATGAAGAACTACTAGCAAAAGGCGTGAATTATGTAAGTGTAGATGAACTCTGTAAGGAGTCGGATATCGTTTCCCTTCACTGTCCGTTAAATCAACATACCCATCACCTGATCAATAAGGAAAGGATTTCTCTGATGAAGAAAGGGGTTATGCTGATCAATACCAGTAGAGGAGGACTCATAGACACAAAAGCAGCCATTGGTGGATTGAAACATGGGAAGTTAGGTTACCTGGGCATAGATGTATACGAGCAAGAGGAAGGATTATTCTTCTATGATCATTCTGAGACCCTGATCCAGGATGAGATGTTAAGGAGACTGATGACCTTCCCCAATGTATTGATTACTGCCCATCAGGCTTTCTTCACCAGAAATGCCCTTAGACAGATAGCGGAGACCACCCTTCAAAATGTTACTGACTTTGAGAAAGGAAGCATAAACCCTCAAAATGAGGTGAAGCTATCATAAAGGTTCTTACCTTCTGAGCATTATTCGATATAAGCTGTATATTCAGGCTTAATCAGCCTTATGTCTAAACGCCTATTCCTCATTCTGGGACCCCTAAGTTTTGTCCTGATCCAGTTGTTTGTGAGTCCAGAAGGACTTTCTCCTCAAGCCGTAAGCATTCTCGCCATTACAGTATGGATGGCCATCTGGTGGGTATCAGAAGCCGTGCCTATAGCCGTTACATCCATTATCCCTCTGGTCCTCTTTCCCATTACAGGCGCTATGGATATGCGTGCTACGGCTGCGCCCTATTCCCGGCCCATTATCTACATTTTCAAGGGAGGCTTTATGATAGCTCTGGCCATGGAGAAATGGAACCTCCATAGGAGAATTGCTCTGAGCATC
>JBCDBC010001009.1:0-2741 GCA_039184535.1 Bacteroidota bacterium
GTAGTTAGGGCTAAAACCCTTCCGCTGCTGCCCCGTTTCCCTTTGCAAGGAAACAACCCAGCTATCCTACTTAGTAGTAAGGGCGTAACATTTTACGCCCAGGGCCCTCCAGATATAGGTTTCCAGTATCAGGTCATAGTTTTTCTAAGAAAAGCTGCTTTTGCGAAATGGGCGGAAGATGTTCCGCCCTTACTTTATTAACAAAAAAGAGCCGCCAGCATGGCGCCTCTACATTTCTATTTTCTATTTAGGCTACTACTCCTGCAGGGCCTTTACATAAGCGTAGCTGTCAAGCTGGGCGCGGATGGGATTAGCTAGGTCTGCGGGTACGTGGATGTTATTGAGGTCACTGTCAAGGCGGACGGCTTTGACGTTGTCCTGGAACTGGAGATTTACGATGTGCATGATCTGCTCTTTCGCCTCTTTGTGGTAGATGGGGAAGACTACCTCCACGCGGCGGTTAAGGTTCCTGTCCATCCAGTCGGCGGAGCCTATGTACATTTCTGAGGTGCCATCATTGTGGAAGTGGAATATGCGGGCGTGCTCCAGGTAGCGGTCTACTATACGTGTAATGATAATGTTCTCACTCATGCCTTTTACGCCCGGCCTTAGGCAGCAGATTCCTCTCACCACCATGTCTATTTTTACCCCGGCATTGCTGGCTTCGTACAGCTTGTCTATCATGCTGCGCTCTTCCAGGTTGTTGAGCTTGATGATGATATGGCCTTTCTTACCTGCCTGTACATGCTGGATCTCACGATCTATCATTTCCTTGAAGCGATCCTTAGCATTGAACTGGGCTACTAGTAAATGATTGAAGGTGATTTCCGACTTCTTCGCGGGCTTCAGTCCTTTCTCCCTTCCATCAAAGTAGGTGAAGATCTGATTCAGCTCACCCGTAATTCTTTGGTCAGCGGTTAGAAGCCCATGATCGGCATAGATACGAGCCGTTTTCTCATTGAAGTTTCCGGTACTGAGAAAGGCATATCCTTTGAGTTTACCTTCTTCCTCTCTTCTAACTAGGGCCACTTTGGCGTGTACCTTAATTTTAGGGTCGTTAGAGTAAATCACCTTTACCCCGGCGTCCATCATATTTTCTGCTGATCGCAGATTGGACTGCTCATCAAAGCGAGCCTTGATCTCCACAAATACCGTTACATCCTTTCCATTTCTGGCTGCATTAATGAGGGCACCTACGATGGCTGAATCTGAAGCCACCCTGTACTGCGTGGTTTTAATCTCCTTCACATCTGGGTCCAGTGCAGCCTCATTCAGGAAGCGAAGCACATAGTCATAGGTCTGATAGGGGAAGTGTAAGATTCTATCCTCTTCCGCCATAGCCTCCATGATGTAATCATATCTATCTATCTCTGCATGGTGTAGCTGAGGAAGGGAATCTATTTCCAGTTCCGGCTTTACATGCTTGAGGGGATTTGGAAAGCCAAAGAAATCATTGAAATTATGGTACTGTCCTCCAGCTACCAGATCTTCTTTACTCAGCCCAAAGGTTTTTCTCAAGTAGTTCAGCATAGGTGCTGACATCTGAGGATCATATAAGAACCTGGCAGGATCATTCACGGCACGCAGCAACAGATTATTCTTAATCTTCTCTACCAAAGATCCCTCCAGCTCCTCCTCTATTTTTAAGTCTGCATCTCTTGACATTTTGATGCTACAGCACTGCTCTACGTGGTAGCCGGGAAAGATCTGATCCAGGTTGGCACGTATGATGTCCTCCAGAAAAATGATGGTGTGGACATTATCCTCACATAAGGGCAGCGTAGTAAAGCGCGGAAGGTTATGGTGCGTAGGCACCAGCAAGATGGCATAGGTAGAGTTGGGATCTTTCTTATTCTTGTCCTTAAGCTCTAATGCCAAATAAATGGAGTGGTCTCTGAGGAAGTGGGTAATCTTTCCTTTTTTCAGCAGCTCTGGATGCATATAAGGCTTGATCTGCCTGGAGAAAAAGTCCCTAACAAAGTTTAGCTGCACCTCATCATCTGGTGTTTTCAGCAAAAGCCTGATATTATTCTCTTCTAGCTCTGGCAGAATTTGATCCTTAAAGATTTGGCCAAACACCTCCTGCTGGCGAGCCACCTCCGCATGTATATAGCCCAGTACTGCTTCCGGGGTGAGCCCTAGCTTCTTCCGCTTCTTCTTTTTCACCTTTAGAATGCTTCGGATGGAAGCTACCCTCACCCTAAAAAACTCATCCAGATTAGAAGAATAAATCGCCAAGAATTTTATGCGCTCATAAAGAGGAAGACTGGGATCCTTAGCCTCTTCCAATACACGGTAGTTGAAGGATAACCAACTAATGTCTCTGTTGATATATGAATATTCTTCTTGCTGGGAACTAGTGGTGTTCTCCAGGGTAGGGTTTTCTACAGGAAGCTCTGACATTGAGTGTGTGTTTGAGTATTCTCAAGGAAAAGATACAGCATTTTACCGTATTCAGAAACCCTCCCTCATAAAAGGGACACATACTTAACAAATGAACACGGATGTTTGATGGATCTACACGCTTATTCAAAAAGGTGTATATGCTTGCAGCAGTATTTCTCTCCCCTCCGTCTATCTCTTACCAAACCAAAAATTCTTAACATGAAAACCCATTTAATAGCCATCATTATGTTTATCACAGTAGTTGGGCTGGTTTCCTGCGAAGAGAAGGATGACCCAGCTCCACAAATGAGCCTGGAATTTGATTTTGAAGAAGGGAAAGAAGGTTGGGTAGCTGA
>JBCDBC010001010.1:0-2737 GCA_039184535.1 Bacteroidota bacterium
ATGAAATCATTCCAGCCTGATCTGACTACCGAGCAGGTATACAAGCTGTTAAAAGATACTGGTAAGGAAGTGAATGACTCAGGTAAAACCGGAAAAGTGGTTCAGCCTGTAGAAGTTCTCCAAGCAGTTTCTGCTAATTTTTAGCAGCGTCAGATTCAATTTTCTTAAAGAAGCTTTTCATCCCTGGATACACATCCTGCTGGCCCTTCATTTTGGAGGTCATATAGGCATCATGTGTACGTAGGTCCCTGATGTAGAAGTAATACCTAAACTGGGTATATCGGTTGGTGTACATCTTATTGGCGGACTTATATTTGATGTAAGAAGGAATCATGGCTTCCCGCTGTGCATGATCCACCTGCTTAGGCATGAGTACCATATCCATGAAGTACTTATATCCCTTAGTAGCCATTTTCTCCACATCCCCTAAGCTTACTAGCTCATACTTGAACGGATAATTCTTCAAAGCAATCTCATTAAGGGTCGTATTCCCTATTTTGGCTTGCTTATTTATATTAACCACGAACTTTCTTCTTTCTCCCGTTATAGCCTCTTCAGGGTCCAGGAAATCATATCTGGGGACCAGAAGAGTTTCTTCAGAAATATCCTCCGGTACTCCTTCATAAATATTTTCCACAGGCGGTTTATCTAGCTGTGCAATCAAACTCATATGGGCTAGAAGAAGGAGAAGGATAGAGAAATACTTCATGGATACTTTTTAAGAGATAAGGTAGAAAAATATACATGGATATCCAGTTGAAAAGAATTCCCGCTCTGACAGCAAAGCTCCTACCTCAGGTAGGCAATAGTAGCCCCATTTCCGTACTTGGCTGGGTCTGCATTCTCAAAATTGCGTACCTGCTCTTCAAATTCTAACATTTTCCGGATCTCCTTCCTTAACACCCCTTCTCCTACTCCGTGTATAAATACCACAGAGGCACAGTGTTCCATGATAGCCTGAGAAACAGCTCGCTCTGCGTGCTGGAGCTGTATCTTGAGCATCTCAGATGGGGCTAGTTTATGGGGACGGGAAACCAGTTCTTCTATATGTAGATCCACCTCTCTGGTTTTTCTGGTAGGAAGATCCTCTTTCTTAAATTTTACGCCTTCCTCCAGGACGGTTTCTTCTATGATAGACATCTTCTTCCTAAGAGAGTAGTCCCATCCTTTCTTACCTACGGGAGAAAGGAAACGGGTGGTGGTTTTCAGACTGTCCTTGGTCCAGGGGATCTGTTGGATCTCTAACTGATGAGGATAGCCCGGTCCGGGTTTATAAGAAAGCAGTTGGAAGTAGAATTCTTTGGTCTTAGTGATCTGGTCGTGGTTTAAGGTGCCTAGTAATTGAAGCTGTTGGGTTTTGAGTAATCCGTGGGCAGTTCCCTGATGTTTAGACTTCCACTTAATGAAGCAAGTAAACAGAATATCCACTGGTTCAGGATTAAAGAGATAGAATTCATACTGAGTAGCATCTTCCTCAGGGCAAATAATCATACTCAGTTCAAAGAGGTTGTGGGGAGTAGAGCTGGAAACTGTTTGCGTATTCTCATCTTCCGGCTTCTGATAGAATTTCTCTTCTTCAGCAACCGGGATGATCTCAGAGACATGTACTTCCATAGGGAAATCATCTCCCATGTCTACTTCTACATGCTGCTGATCCAGTAGTCCGGAAATGACACCTTCGCCGGACTCATGAAGGAATCGTACTCTTTGACCTACTCTATATTTCATGAAAGGAAGCTTGTTAGGCTGACAAATATACAGAACTATCCTGCATTAGACGGCCTTTTTAAACGGTTTGACTAGAGATGCCATCATCTTGTGAGTGAGTTCATATAGGTTTCCCCTGATTTTTGTACCTTATGTAGATATAAGAGGGAATGTTTTCTCCTCTATTTAGTGCACAAGACTTAACTATCTCCAGTTTACCTAATATGAAATTACTTTTACGCCTTCTACTAGGGTTTGGAATATTGTTCTCTTCTACGAATGTATTTTCTCAAGCTGTGATTGAGAAAGAGAACCTAAAACACTTCCCCAAGAAAAATGATAGGTATCCCTATGAAGGAATTGAGTATGATAATGAACTGGCATATGTAACCCATCATCCTGTCTTACAGCTTTCTCCTTCCAGTTTCCTAACCATGTGGACACCTTCTAATAAATCCTACAGACATAGGATGGTCAAGAGATATAATCTGGTCTTGGAGCAGGAGTGGGAGTCCCTCTTCAAAATGGAGTATGAGGAAGAAGTCCTTAATATGGCCAAAGTAGATACCCAGGTGGTAATCCTGACCTCCTACTTTGATAGACCGGCAAAGCAGCAAGTGGTTAAGGCTAGGTACATGGGGCTTGAAAGTGGGATTATTCATGAAGAGAAGATCTTATTCATGGCTATGGATGCTCGCTCAGATAATGTTATCCATATGGCTATGAGTGCAGACTCATCCCGCTACCTGCTGTATTATTATGATATGAAGGCAAAGCGGAAAAGAGCGTATGTGAATCATGATTTCTTACTTACTAATGAGTATCTCGGCCATAGAGCAGTGAAGGCGGATATGGTTCCCTTCGCTGTTTTTGACAAAGGATTTGAGCGGGTATATGCGGATACCATGGATATTAACCTGGATAGAGATAAGCGATCTTTCAGCCTGGGATGCCAGATAGATCTCATGGGGAATGTGTATGCAACCATTTTTGAGAAACCCTCTAATCTTTCCATTGTCCAGTTTAGTGC
>JBCDBC010001011.1:0-2735 GCA_039184535.1 Bacteroidota bacterium
ATCCAGAAAAGAGTACTGAAGAGTTAGAGACTGTATTATCTACTGGAAATAATCAAAAAAACTCCTTTTTGAAGGGCTTAAGTACTTCAAAAAGGAGTTAGAGGGCAGAGGGTTATTGAGGACTGATTATGGAGAGGGTAGAAGATGTTTATGGCAGAGCTATGAACATAGCATTATCTCGTTAAGGTAATTTTGCCTTAAGATTAGCAGAATTAGTAGCGGTATTCTCATGCTGATTATAAACCTTAAAGATCACCAAATTAACACAAGGCTTTAGGTTAGGAGGTACTCCTAATAGGGTGATCTATATTCATTTGACCTTTCTCAAAAAAGGCGCGCAAGAAAACTAGTTTTCCCACTCCCCTTTGTATACGACCCCGCAGGTGGGGGTCTCATATACTTCTATTTTACTCATACCGGGAAGTTCCGGCTTGAGTTTGCGCCAAAGCCAAACGATGAAGTTTTCCGTAGTAGGATTTTCTAGCCCGTCAACTTCATTTAAAAGTTGGTGATCCAGCAGCTTCTCTACAGGTTTAAAGGCGGACTTTATGTCTGCAAAATCCTGGATCATACCTGAATGTGAGTCCGGTTTACCTGCTATATATAATCTCACCCTGTACGTATGCCCGTGTATATTTCTGCACTTGTGCCCTTCAGCTACGTTTGGGAGAAAATGCGCACTATCAAAAGTAAACTCTTTAAATATTTCCATCCTTTTTACTTTTCCCTACTGATCTTTTCTGCCGCAAATTTAGCGCATATATATGAAAATTGTTATGACACAGCTCATGAAAGAAAAAGCGAGCCCACGGATCAGGTGCTCGCTCACTGATCAAACATTCGGCTATTCTCAAGATCAATTAGTTTCCTCCAAAAATGTGTTGTGTATTTCTATACCCACTTCTATCAGAATACCAATCCTGATATTGTATTCCCCCTGAAGTAGCCCAATCTATAAAGCGGTTATACGCTCTCGTAATTCTCACTCTTTCTCTGGGTTGTCTAAAGGTATGTATGGTATGTATAGCCCATGGTGCGTTATTCTCCCCTTTGTAATATCTTCCTGAAGCTGCATTTGACCGGTCATCTTCCTGCATAAAGAGACTTTCATCAGCCACGGCAGTAGGAGCTCTATTGGGGAGATGAATTTCATGTGTTCTGTCTCCCCCTACAAAGATGAAGGGATTATAAGGAGCATCATTAAATACGCGCTGATCTATAGGCTTAGTAAACTCCACTACCACCTCTATTTGCTTATTATCCTTCATATTTCCTCCCATTTCGGTGTTTATGTACCCATATTCATAGCTACCCGACATTTCATAGTGTGCATCATCAAAAGCGATTATCACTGCTTTCTCATGACCATACTCAGTACCGTTTGCCTGTAGTGCGATATTGGCATTGGGTGATAGATGATATCCACTTACGGAGGCCACCTGTGAAGTATTTATAGGTAATTCTATCCCAAAACCATTTTTATTGATGGCACCTACAGCCGCAATTTCCAGGGTCAGCTTCAATCTTACCGCTTGATTATTTGAATTAGCTACCACAGTTGATCTGTACCTTACCACCAGATCATTAAAGTCGTAGTCTCCTGCAGATGGCCATAGATCCTCAAATGCCACCGTCCCCATACCTATCTCAGAAGGCGTGTATACGTTAAATGCAGCCTCTCCATCGTCTGGGTAGTCATCTAGATCATCTATGATTCCATCTCCATCAGTATCATCTGGATTTAGTTCTTCCTCCTCACACTTCCACGCAGTTAAGTCATTGATAGTGAAGTTATATTCCTTTACTATCTGGTGAGAACCATCTTCAGTCCTCATCTCTATCAGCTTTGACTTACTTTCATTGGTCCCTACAAAAATTCTGTCCTGCCTATCAATGGCCATAGAGGTAAGCTTATATGGAAAGTTCTCAGCGCTTATACGAGTAATTCTGGCTATACCTCCACTGAATGAAGTGAATTTGTATAGGCCCGAAAAGCAAGCCATATACAAGTCTCCATTAGAGTCAAAGGCAATGTCTCCTCCTCCATTGCTATTGATAAACCCCTCAATCTTATAGGTATTTAGTACCTTATTAGTTTGAATATCCATCGTATACAGCTTACTGCTATTACTGATATAAAGGATATCATCCTTTATTTCCATTCTCGGATAGCTACCGTTAAAAGGATTTCCCGTAGAAAATGATTCAAACTCACCTGAAGCTGTACTATATCGGTATAGAGTTTTTCCCACGTTGTAATACACCATTTCATTTTCCTGATCCAAGGCACAAGCTATGGAACCTCCTCCCATCAAATCAGGCAGTCGAGTATGGGTAAAATTGTTATCAGATACGTTAATTTTGTAAAATCCTTTTTTACTGTTAACAGCATATAAATGGTCAACACAAAAAGAGGACTGACTAGCCTGAAAATTGAAGACTTGCGCATTAACCTCATCATTATTTATGGGGAATTGCTTCCTGGACTCACCCGAAGCAGTTTGTTTCACAATAGTTACTTTATCCAGATAGGAGGGAAGATTTAGCGAAAAACCCAACTTTCCTTTAATGGATCTACCTGCTGCCACCACTTCTTCTACTCCTTCTGGATTCACTGCCAATACTTCAAATACATTATTAGCATTTCCTTCATCCTCTATTGTTACCTCTACTACCCTGCTCGTGTTAAAGTCAAAAGAATCATCAAAAGTAGTTTCTGCTATCTCGTTCACCTC
>JBCDBC010001012.1:0-2731 GCA_039184535.1 Bacteroidota bacterium
AGAAATCACCGCCATTCTGTAAAACACATTCCTAAATCCCGCGAAGTAGGCTTGCTCTTTCATAGACAGGCTCAGCATATAGAAACTGTCTACCGACATATCATGCAGGGAGGACGAGAATCCTACCAGAAAAAAGAAGGCCAGGGATAGCTGGAAGAAGTAGGGAACGGGAATAGAAAATGCGACAAGTGACATAGCTACTCCCAAGGCTAGTTCCATCCAGGTAATCCAGAAACGTTTGGTATGAAAATACTCTATGATAGGACTCCAAAGGGCCCTAAGCCCCCAGGGCAAAAAGAGCCAGCCTGTGTAAAGGGTTATGTCAGCATTGGAAATCCCCAGGCGTTTATACATCACCACAGATACGATGGTGGCAATGGTATAAGGAAGGCCCTGAGTGAAGAAAATACTAGGCACCCAAAACCAGGGGTTAGGACTTGCTTGAAGGGTACGGGCCATAAGCAGATTTTTTCTATTTTGCCGTAATGAAAAAAATACTCCTCCTCCTTTTGTGGTTGCCCATCTTGCTAACCGGCTGCCAAGATAAACAAGCTCGTCTTCTGTCCAAACTGGAAAAAGCCATTCAAGAAAAGTTTGATTCTGTAGAAGGTGAGTTTGCTCTGGCCTACATAAACCTTTCTCGTCCCGGAGACCAAATGCTTATGCGTGAGAACGACCTTTTTCATGCTGCCAGTACCATGAAAACACCTGTCATGATAGAAGTATATGAACAAGCCAATGAAGGGAAATTCTCTCTGGATGACTCTGTTTTAGTGAAAAATGAGTTTGAGAGCATAGTAGATAGCAGTCTATTCAGTATGGAATTAGGAGAGGATAGTGATGAACATCTATATGACCAGATAGGAAAACAGGCTACCATCAGAGATTTGGTAGATGTCATGATCACCCGTTCCAGTAATCTGGCTACCAACATTCTCATAGAGCTGGTAGATGCAGACAGGGTTACCTTCCGAATGCGTGAGATGGGCGCGCCTAATATCATCGTGCTAAGGGGAGTAGAAGACATCAAAGCCTACGAAGCAGGTCTGAGCAATCAAACCTCCGCTATAGACCTGGCGAATATATTCGCGGCTCTGGTACAGCATAAGGTAGTCTCTGAAGAAGCCAGTGAAGAAATGCTGGATGTACTGAAGGAACAAGAGTTTAATGACCTCATTCCTGCCCAGCTTCCTGAGGATGTGGTAGTAGCCCACAAAACAGGCTGGATCACGGGCGTAAGACATGATTCTGGGGCTGTCTATCTTCCTAACGGTAATACTTATGTGCTGACCATACTTTCCAGAGGGCTAACTGATGATGATGCAGGGAAAAAGGTCATAGGAGATGTTTCCCGTCTTATCTATGATCATGCAGTAACTGCTTTTTAAGGGTAATTTTTACCCAAAAGTTTGTTGAGAGCAAATTGTTATGTAAGTAGCAATTCCGTTTGGAGGTAACTCCCTTAATCAGAACCCACTACACTACTTATGAGTACGCCGGAAGAAGGCCAGGAAGAGCAGCAGAAAAAGCGTAGTCCCATAGGGCTAGTATTTGTTACAGCCTTATTGGATTTACTGGGACTGAGCCTCATCATTCCTGTGCTGGGTCCTCTCCTCATTTCGCAGAATGACATTCTGGGACCCGAATTTGGGGAAGAAAGTCGGAACATCATACTAGGGCTGATCATAGGGACCTTCTCCCTTTTTCAGTTTTTTGGTTCTCCTTTATTGGGATCTCTTTCAGATAAGTATGGTCGAAAACCTATCCTGGTGATCAGCTTGATTACCAGTTTCGTAGGGTATTCAACTGTAGGCTTCGGAATCCATATGGGAAGCTTAACAGTAATGTTTATCGGACGAGCTGTTCAGGGATTTGCTGCAGGAAATCTGGCTGTTCTTTATTCTTCAGTAGCTGATATTAGCGCCCCTCAAGAGAAAGCTAAGAATTTCGGTTTGATAGGGGCAGCTTTTGGGATAGGATTTGTGTTTGGGCCCTTACTGGGAGGGGTACTAAGTAATCCCGAACTGGTGAGCTGGTTTACTTATACTACCCCCTTCATCGTGGGTGCCATTCTGGTATTGCTAAACCTCATACAGGTTTGGTTGCGTTTTGAAGAAACCAATGAAAGCCCGAATAAAGAGTTGGAGGTTAGTCCCTTTGCGGGCTTTGTCAATCTAGGAAAAGCTGTCAGGCATGATTCCTTAAGGTCCATTTTCCTGGTGGTGTTTCTACAGACCTTTGGTTTTACCTTCTTTACCCAAATGGTGCAGGTATACCTCATCAAAGAATTTGACTATGGATCGGCTGACATAGGCTATCTCTATGGATATATCGGAATAGTGATTGCCCTGACGCAGGGTGTATTGGTAGGCGCTATTTCCAAACGCTATACACCAAATAAGGTACTGTACGTATCTCTTTTCATGCTTCCTCTCGCCCTACTGGTTAATCTACTCGCCACAGTAAACTGGCATTTGTATGTTCTGGTACCATTCATCGCCATTTGCCAAGGAATCTCTACGCCTAATATTTCTGCTCTCATCTCTAATATGGCTTCCAGAAGTGAACAGGGAGAGACACTAGGGATGCAGCAGTCTGTACAAGCCCTGTCACAAATAATCCCTCCACTATTGGGAGGGATCGCAGTATCGTTCTCTATAAGTTCACCCTTTTGGGGATCAGCGCTCATAATCTTCCTGGCATGGATCGCCTTTGTGAGGCAGTTCAAATG
>JBCDBC010001013.1:0-2726 GCA_039184535.1 Bacteroidota bacterium
ATGGATGTCATTCTCCTATATCAGAATGGCATTCAGAATGTAGTGGCTTCTAGTGGTACAGCCCTTACTCCAGAGCAGATCAGGCTCATCAGAAGGTATACTCAGAATGTGCTTATCATATTTGATGGGGATAAAGCGGGAATTAAGGCTGCTATGCGAGGGATAGACCTTATCCTGAAGGAGCGGATGAGCGTTAAAGTATTGTTATTACCAGATGGACATGACCCAGACTCTTATGTGGTAGAGCATGGACCCACTGCCTTTTTGGAATATGCAGAGAAGGAGGCCTATAGCTTTATTGATTTTAAGATTAAGGTATTACTGGGAGATAAATCGTTTTCTGATCCTGAGGTACAGTCAGAGATTATCAATGAACTGGCTAAAACCCTGGCAAACCTGGGTGATCCTGTCCAGAGGCAATTATATGTCAAGAACGTAGCAGAACGCTTCAAAATCTCAGAGGCGCTCATGAGCCACGCAGTGCATGAGGCTGGAAAAGAACAAAGCAAACTAGATCAAAGGGAGCGCAGAAGAGAAGAAGCTCGAAGGCAGTTAGAAGATCCTGGGGAAGTAAAGGAGATGAAATCCTTTGAGAAGCTAGAACTGGCTTCTCAGGAGAAGGAACTGCTGAGGATACTGGTAAATTATCACGACCGGTCGTTCGGGGAAGGAGAGGGCGCTATTCTCAAAACCAGCACAGGGGAAGAAATAGGAGGAGATACTGAAGCGGAGCGCATCGGCATGGTGGACTTCTTCAGAGTGGAGTTACAAGGACTATCCTTTGAAAATCAGGTATTTGAGAAGCTCAAGAGTGAGATTTTCGGGATATACGAGAGGGAAGAAAAGCTGAACATCCACCATTATTTAAATCATGCTGATAAGGCTGTGGGTAGATTGATCTCAGATCTGCTGGCGGATACCTATGAGATGAGCCCTAACTGGAAGAAGTATGATGCCCTGGTAAGTGAAATGGATTCCAACCTGGAGCGTACGGTAAAAGACGCTATGTACCACTATAAGTACCGCAAGATAGATAAGCTCATACATGAGAATCGAGAGCGTCTTCAGAAAGCTGAAGAGGAGAAAAGTGAGGAGATGGACCTTTTACTGGAAACCTATATGCACCTAATAGGCCTAAAAAGAGCCATAGGTCAACGCATAGGAACGGAAGGCGCAGTCAGAGGAGATGACGCTGTTCTGTAGACCATGTTTTGATACGAGAAGTAGGGTATTTTGCTGGGTGGATCTTACATGTGTATGTGATAGGCACGTTAATTGCCTATATTTAGTAAAATGCTCAGTCCATGAAAGTTTACCGTCTAATTCCCCTCTTCCTACTCTGCCTCGTAGCTTGTCAGCCTGATGAGCAGCCCAACCCAAATGATGTAGGCCCTATTTCCGGTATAGGAGAGGGAGAACACCCTGAGTTAAACAGCTTCCAATCCGGCATGCTGGAAGAAGTCAATAAATTACGTTCAGAAGGATGTCAGTGTGGAGACGATTTCTTTAGCCCTGCGCCAGCACTTAGCTGGAACAGTCAACTGGAAGATGCTGCTGCCAGACACACCCAGGATATGGCTGCCAATAACCACTTTGATCATAAAGGGACGGATGGGAGTAGATTGGGAGACAGAGTCACAGATGCAGGCTACCGCTATGCTTCTGCTGGAGAAAATATCGCTCTGGGTTATAACAGTATAGCCAATGTGGTAAAAGCCTGGCAAGAAAGTGAAGGGCATTGCCGCAACCTGATGAATCCTAATTTCAGAGAACTTGGTGCCGCTGAAAAAGAGTCTTACTGGACACAGGTTTTTGCAAAACCCTTCTAGCCAATTAACGAACTATCAGCAAAGGAACTTTTTCATTCTTCATGATGGTCTTTTCTGCAATGCTTCCTAGAAAGAAGGACTCGAGCGCAGAATGTCCTTGTGCACCTAATACCAGAAGGTCAGTATCCTTTATCTCCGCAAAATCCAGGAGGTGTTTAGGGATGTCAAATTGACTGTCTTCTATCACAGCTGTTTCATAACTGATGCCTTCCAGATCAAACCTTTCCAGGTAGTCAGGAAAATGCGCCTCTACCGTTTTCACTAACTCAGCAGAGAATTGGGTATAGGTCTTATCTAGTCGGTAGACCATATCTGTAGGAGCATGTACTACATTCAGGAAGGTGATAGAGGGCCTGACTTCATAGGCTTTACACATATCTATCGCCTTTTGAATGGCTCCTGTGGAATGCTCAGAGAAGTCTGTAGCTATAACCACCTTTTTAGTTTCTCTCTGAAAATCTTCCGGGATGAACCATACAGAACTTTTACTTTTCCTGATGAAGCGCAAGGCATTTACCCCACTTCCAGAGTCCTGGGACTTTTTCCCAAGGAAGGTAAGATTGGCCTGTTTGACTTCTTCCCAGTGGAGAAGCTTAGTGGTGACATTTCCCTCTTGAATACCAATTTGCATGCTACCTTTATTCAGGTTATCAGCTACGCTATCCGCTATTTGACCAGCAAGCTTTTCATCTAAGGGGAAGGTGGGTTCTATACCGGAAGTTTCTATCACAAACTTAGGAGATACCAGGGTCGGGACTACATGCAGTAAGTACAGTTGGTCATTGTCTCCAATGAAGCACTGCTTTTGGATGTAGGTCAGAAGTTGTTTGTCGGTCTGGCTCATGTCCAGCCCTACCAAAATTCGATTAAAGGGACTAGTCATAGTGATTTGGCTTA
>JBCDBC010001014.1:0-2724 GCA_039184535.1 Bacteroidota bacterium
AAAAGTATTGGAGCCGTCTGGAAAAAGGTGCAGGTAGAAGAGCCCAACTATCCTATTGGTATGAGGTAAGTCAATACGTTCGCCCGTTTGCGATTAAACAACTGGACATTTTCCCTAGACACACCATTATGTTAAAGCACTATTTACTAATCAACTGGCGGAATCTTCTGAAAAACAGGGGGTATTCCTTCATTAATATCGGTGGCTTGGGGCTGGGAATAGCCGTAGCCATGCTGATTGGGCTATGGATATACGATGAGCTTACCTTTAATACCTATCACGAAAACTATGATGAGATAGGCTGGCTTTATCAGCATCGTGTATATGGGGAGGAGACAGAAACCTGGATGAATATGCCCTTTCCTACCAGCGAAGAACTTAGGACTTCTTACGGCAACCATTTCAGTCAGGTAGTGTCAGGTACATGGGCCTGGGAACATATTCTGAGAGTAGATGAGGATGTCTTTATGGCTACAGGTTCTTTCATGGAATCTGAGGCTCCAGAATTATTTGGGCTGGAGCTAACTGCCGGGAAAATTGATGCATTGTCAGATCCTTCCTCCATCATAGTATCAGAATCTTTGGCAAAAAAAATATTCGGACTTGAAGAGGCTATGGGAAAGCGAATTCTCATTGGGGCCACGACTGAATTACGGGTAGCAGGGGTATATAAAGACATACCTGAAGCCAGCAATTTTAATGACCTGCTCTTTATCGCTCCATGGGAAGCCTACTTTACCTCATACTCATGGGCCAGAAATGTTAGAAACTCCTGGGGTGTAAATGCAAGTCAGATATATGTAAAATTGGCTAAAGGAACTACACATGAGGCCGCGTCTGCTGCAGTGAAAGACATGCTGATTGGCAAACTAGAAGAGTCAGGGGATGAGGTGAGCCTAAACTTACAGCCGGAGGTGTTTGTGCATCCTATGAGTAAGTGGCACCTATATGACAACTTTGAAAATGGGGTAAATATAGGTGGGAGAATCACCAATGTATGGCTATTTGGCATCATCAGCTTTTTTGTTCTTCTCCTGGCCTGTATCAATTTCATGAATCTTAGCACTGCTCGCTCTGAAAAGCGTGCCAAAGAGGTAGGGATTCGTAAAGCCATAGGCTCTCAGCAATACCAGCTCATACAACAATTTTTCACAGAGTCTATACTCGTAGCCTTCCTTGGATTTCTATTAGCTATAGGACTTGTCGCATTAGCCTTGCCATGGTTTAATGAAATCGCGGACAAAAGCATACAACTCCCCTATTTCCAACCGCTATTCTGGCTAAGTGGGCTTGGCTTTACACTATTTACTGGCCTCTTAGCAGGTAGCTATCCAGCCTTCTACTTATCCTCCTTTGAGTCGATTAGGGCCTTAAAGGGAAGCGTAAGGAGAGGCAAAACCTCTACCCTACCACGGAAGGTGTTGGTGGTACTTCAGTTCACTGTGTCCATCACCCTTATCATAGGTACAGCCATTGTGTATAATCAGATTTCCTATGGCCAAAACAGGGAAGTAGGCTATGATCAGGCCGGCTTGATCTACTCCCGTACCATCCTGAATGATGACATAGGCGCTAAGCTAGACGTGTTTGAGCAGGTGCTTCATAATAAAGGAGCTATTGAAGCCATGTCTGTTACGGAGAATCCTATCACAGAAATATGGTCCTCCTCCAGTGGGCTTAGCTGGAAAGGGAAAGATCCTAATTTGCGAGAGGAAGTATCCCTTATGCATGTAGATCATGACTTTGGGGGAACCATTAACTGGAAAATCACAAAGGGGAGAGACTTCTCTGCTACCTATGCCACCGATTCTAATGCCTATATCCTTAATCAGGCGGCAGCAGACCTAATGGGTTTTGAAGATCCTATAGGAGAAGTCATAGGCGCATGGGGCAGAGAAATGACCGTTATAGGCGTGGTAGATAATATGGTGGTACAATCCCCCTATAGTTCCTTCCATCCGGTCCTCTACGGAATCATTGATTTCACTGGAAACTATCTTCATTTCAAGCTGGCTGAAGGAAGGCATCCTTCTGAATCCATCACCTTAATTGAAGAAAGCTGGTCAGAGATGTACCCGGGCATTCCCTTCCTATATGAATTTGTAGATAAGGCATATGACACTAAGTTCCGCTTAGAGCAGCGCATCATGAAACTGGCAGGGGTATTTGCTATGCTGGCCATCTTCATCAGTTGCTTGGGACTGTTTGCCTTGGCTGCCTTTGTAGCAGAAAGACGGACCAAGGAGATAGGGATCAGGAAGATCCTCGGTGCTTCAGTCAGCAATATCTGGAGAATTCTCTCAGCCGACTTTGTTATCCTGGTAGCCATTTCATGCTTTTTTGCCATACCGCTTACCTTTTACTATCTCAGTGGATGGCTGAATAACTTTGAGTATAGAGTATCTGTCTCCATGTGGGTATATGTAGGGGCTTGCTTTGCAGCTTTAGGATTGACCCTTATAACCGTCAGCATTCAGACTGTAAAAGCTGCCCATAGTGATCCTGTGAATTCTCTTAGATATGAATAAACAGCCTCCCAAATTAGCTTCCAACCTACTGCTATGGTTCCTCCGAGAGGATCTGGCAGAGGAAGTATTGGGAGATTTGGAAGAGAAATATGATCTCATGACCGATCAGGGAACGTCCTGGATGGCCAATCTTAACTACTGGTTTCAGGTCTTCAACTACCTTAGGCCATTTGCACTAAAACACATCCATTCTACC
>JBCDBC010001015.1:0-2724 GCA_039184535.1 Bacteroidota bacterium
GGAGATTGGTTCCCGGCTAATTTTGATAAGCCGCATCAGTTAAATCTTCAAATGGCCCTAAAAGCCAATATCAGAAATACCATCTCTTTCAACTTCACTTATGAGAGTGGAAGGCCTGTAACGGCCCCAGTAGGAAACTACATTATCGGAGAACAGCCTATTCCCCAGTATTCTCTCAGAAATGCCTTCAGGATACCGGACTATCACAGACTGGATGTATCCTGGACCATGAACAATGGCATCATCAAAAGAAGAAAATATAAGAGTTCCTTCACTTTCGCTATTTACAACCTATATGCCCGCCGGAACCCCTTCTCCATCTTCTTTAGAAGAGAGAATGGAATCCCTAATGCTTTCAGGTTATCCGTTATTGGGACCATGGTTCCCTCTGTTACTTATAACATAAGCTTCTAATTCATGAGAAATCTTTTTTCATATATATGTGTAGGCTGCCTGGCCGTGTGGCTGGGAGGATGTGTAGAAACAGTAGAGCTGGATGCTCCCAGAGTGGAAGAAGAGTTGGTTATTTATGGAAATCTTCATGCCGGACTTGGCAGAAATGAAGTACAAATAGCCTATACCCAGGAATTTGGGACCTTCAATATTCAGGAAGAAACAGGAGCTTCTGTCTTTTTCATTGATGGAAATGGAGAGAAGTATACATGTGCGGAAGAAGGAGACGGAATTTATGCCTGGATCAATGAAGACAGACCGGTAAGGCCGGGAGAAGTATTTACACTGGAGGTTACTACTACTGCAGGAGTTACCTACAGGTCTTCAGCAGAAACGGTCCCTGCAGCTCTACCCATTCGAAATATCTATTTCGAGTTGAATGATGATGTGGTGAGAGACCAGTTCGGGAATGAGTTTTCTAAAACCTTCATGGACATCTTTATAGACATAGATTTACGGGACTATGAGGGTTCTCCTCTTATTCGTTGGCAAACCTTTAATGCCTATACCATCAGAGAAGTAGAATTACCTACATTTTGTCCTCCACAGAACCCTATCAAGCGCTGTTATATTGATGATGGGATTACCCAACCTGAAGACGTATTAATTCTGGATTCAAAGGATGTGAGTAGGGGAGAGGTAAAAGGGATTTGGGTAGGTCGTAAGCCCTTTGATTCTACCTTTAATGATCTGAATATTTTCCGTGTCTTTCAAAGAACCCTTACCTCCACTGGCTTTACCTATTGGGAGAATCAGGCCAAAGTATTTGGTCAGGGAGGGAGTATTTTTGATTCTGCGCCTACATCCGTAAGAGGAAACATTGTGAACCAGAACGATATAGATGACCAGGTGCTGGGGAATTTTGAGGTGTTCAGCGCGGATACAGCTATGATTTCCATGGAACTGACAGATCTTAATCCGGCTATCCCCCCTCAAATATGTCAATTTAGGCGATGCAACGTAAATGGCCCATGCATAGCCTGTGAAGAGTTCCAGAATAGCTCTACCATTAAGCCTGATTATTTTCCATAAGCATGTACTGAGTTTTTCATTCTTTATCCTATGAGTTCAATCAATTTTTCTTTTCTACCAAAAATGAATTCTGCCTCAGTAAAGCTGATAGCTACTATTATATGCATAATGCTTCTTTCCTCCTCTTCTATGAGGGCCCAAAGGTCAGTAGGCTTACACCTACACATGGATAAGGGTTTTTATGTCAGTGGGGAAAGGATCTGGTTTTCTACCTATCTAGTTGAAGAGTCAGGCTTGCCTGTTTCAGAGGGTGCGGTATCTGTGAGTTGGTACAGCCAGGACAGAAAACAACTCGCAGCTCAACTTTTTAAAGTAGAGCAAGGGAAAGCATCCGGTAGCTTTTTATTACCTGAAGAGGCTAGCCAGGGAAATTACCTCTGTAGAGTGGCTTCAGCTAATTTAAGGGAAGGACATTGGTTTTTGTCGGATTATATCATTCCCGTGATTTCCATGTCTTCAGTAGAAGAATCATCTGAAGGCATGATTGAAGGAAGTAGTGATAATGTGGATGGTGCTACTATCACAAATGGGATAAGGCTGGATAAATCATCCATTGGCATTAGAGGAGATGTGGGAATACGTACTGATCTGGCGTCAGATGGCACCTTTTCCATAAGTGTGGTAGATTTAGCTTTAACAGAGCCATTTATAGAAAAAGATCATCTAACATCTTCTCAGGAGAGATTAATTCCTTCTCCTTCCACCTCAGCTGATCTTTCTAAGTGGAACCTAAGAGGAAGAATAGAAAGAAAAGATGGAGGTGCCATTCCCGGATTGATTGGGGTGTATTGGGAAGAAAGAGATACTGTATTGACGGTTAGACCTGAAGGTGGTATTTTCTCCCTACAATTACCACAATCAGTAGGTCCTCAGCACTTTCAGGTAATTGATTCAGGCTTATTTCCGGATAATGACTTCACAGTTAGCTGGGAGAGTTATCCTCCTGATTTGAATATAGAAGTTCCCATCATTCCTCCTCTGACAAAATTAAGCCCAAAACAGAAACAGTATGTATACTGGCTGAAGAGAAGACAACTTCTGAACAGAATCTTTCAGAATCCAGGAACGGAATTAAATGTAACATCTGATGAGATCCTCATCAGGATAAAACCGGACAGGTCCTATGATGCTCAGTCTTATCTGGCTTTCCAGGATGTGGAATCATTCTTTAGGGAAGTACTGGCCGGAGCAGTGAAAATAGATAAGAAGGGAGCCCAAAAGAGCTTTAAGCTATTGAAC
>JBCDBC010001016.1:0-2718 GCA_039184535.1 Bacteroidota bacterium
CTCCCGGAATGCCCCATAAGCTGAGAATTAGTGCTGCCAGAAAGGAATTATTCATTTCAGGTACCACCAGTGATAAGCAGGACTTATTTGTTACCAAGCTGGAGAGAGGGGGAAATCAAGTGCTCTTATGGAAAGCCAGAGGTACAAATATAAAAGACTGGCACTTACCTGCAGTAGGGACAGATCCCCAGGACAATGTGTATGTAGCTGGAATTAGTGATAAAAATCTACCTCCAGGCATCTCTATGGCAGCACCCGGAAATTCTGCTGCCTTCATAGCCAAGTATGGCAGGCCCAGACCTGAAATCAGAATGAAACCCATTTCTCTATGTGAAAGTGAATCCGGTTCCATAGAATTGATGGTAAAGGTTACAGATGGGCTTACGTATCAGTGGCTTAGAAATGGAGAAATCATTCAGGGAGCTACCTACCCTAGCCTGATTGTTTCCAGCGAAGGAGAATATCAGGTGATAGCTAAATCAGTAGAGTGTGAGAATATTTCTCAGGTTCAGATTGTGAGTTCCTGCGAGGACTACTCTGAGCCGGCTCCTCAACCGCCTATAGCTTCCTCCGAACCTAAGCCCAAACCTACCCCTACCAGAAAACCAGCCCCCCCCGTCAATAAGGACCTGATCAAAGATGCCATTGGAAAACCTAAGCGTTTGAGGGGAAGAAGGGTAAAAGAACAGGATGATATTGCTGTAACGAGTAGAAAGGTAATTATCTCCGTGTTTGACCACGGTGCCTCTGATCAGGATACCATCTCCTTGAATATTAATGGTACCTGGGTACTTAGGGAGTATGAGCTTAAAAAATCCAGAAGGGAAATAGAGTATACCCTTCAACCGGGCATCCCTAATTTCATCATTCTCTATGCGCACAACCTTGGGACAACTCCTCCTAATACTGCTTCTATCTTAGTAGATGATGGTGTTAGAAAGCAGCGGGTTAAGCTGGAGTCTAACCTTAGAACTTGTGGAACGGTGAATATAAATGTGGAGTAGGTCAGAGAGAAAAGCTACTTACCTCAGTGTAAACCGAGCCTTCCGCGAAGAGGGTTGATTTCCATAGCGTGAGCCGATCGATAGTTATTGGTGCCAGTGGTGGCATATGCTGAAGGTTTATCTCACTCGCAATTAGCGGATGACGTAATCTGGCTATGGTAATATGAGGAATGGGTTTCAGGCGGAATTGCTGGGTAGGCTGGACCTGATCAAAGCTCCTTATCAGCTGATGCGCCAAAGAAGTAAATTTTTCATTTCTCTTCATGCTAAGCCAGATCATTCTGGGGTCTTTAGCCTTGGGAGCCAGCTTCCACCTATCAACTTCCAGGGAAAAGGGTTGAGTATCTTTCAAACAGACTTGAATCAGGCTCTTCAAGTTGGGGATCATCTCTAGTTGAACCTTTCCAAAGAAAGCCACAGTGATATGTAGATTCTCCTTAGGCACTACTCTGATCCCTGCATCCTCAGGCAATTCTTTAACAAAATCCTGAATGGCAGAAGAGTAGGATTCCGGTAAAGAAGCCCCAATAAATAGTCTTTTATGTTCCTGCTCAGACATAGGTAATGACAAAGCCAGATTCATTCTCCAAGGTCCCAATCTCTTCCTGTTTTACCGCATCCACTCTGGACCATGGAGGCCCCTGCTTACAGGCTGCGAGCAGTTCTTCCAGTTGAGAAGAAATGCCCTGAACTTCTGCCTGAACGTCTCCATTATGTTCGTTTCTCACCCAACCCGTAAGGCCTAAGCGAAAAGCCTGCTGACGCGTAAATTGTCGGTAGCCTACTCCCTCTACCTTACCGCTAATGGTGAGTTTATATCTTTTATGCTCCAAGGCTATTCTAACTTTCTGTAATATTGATAATTATGCTCAGGCAAACTCTCCGGGTGTAATAGCTTTATCAAGTCTGCTAGAATCATGTCAGGTTCCATGATCCCTTTCTCGTAAATATTATTCCCTCCTCCTTCTGTCATCTGGAGATTATTCGCATAAACCGTTTTCAACTTTGAGGGCCTGAAGTCCAGGAATCTCTCGTCAATGTTTAGAAGATCCTTCAAATTCAGCTCTGCCCCTGATACCAGCCAATAGTCAGCTTTTAACGCTTCCTCATATACCGCTTCCAAAGCCAACGGGAGGGTAATAGCACTGCTATCTGTGGACCAGGCATAGGTAGCACCTGCATCCGCCAACATATGAGCCACAAAGCTTTTGGCACCTGGCACATACCAAACCCCTTTGTAGGGCGTACCATAGAGCACGTTAGGATGCTTAGGTAAGCTATCTGTTAGCTGGGCAAGTTCTTCATATCTATTGGCAAGGAGATTAAACTTTTGATCGACCATTTCTTCTTCTCCTAACAAAACCGCAAAGACTTTCACCCACTCAGCTCTTGCCAATAAGGAGGTTTCCTGCCACTCAAAGATGGGAAGAATATGAATACCCGTCTCTGCCAGAATACTCATCCCTGACTGGGGTAAATCTACAGCGCCTCCTGTTGTGATGAGTTCAGGTGAACCGGACAGGAGCAGTTCTGTATGCAGGTCCAGATCCCTCCCAATATTCAACATACTTCCGTTCTCAAGGCTGGCGATCACCTTTTCATTTTGGACAAAATCAGCATTGGCTATCCCCTTGATTTTATCTACTGCTCCCAGAAAATCCAGCATGGCTACATGAGCCGTGGAAGTCAGCATGATGTTTTCTACTGGGACAGC
>JBCDBC010001017.1:0-2718 GCA_039184535.1 Bacteroidota bacterium
CCCAATTGCAAATCTATATCTGCTTTTTCGTAAGCTGCTTTCGATTTCAGCTGGTATTTCTCATGGGGATGATTCTCACACAAGAAAGATTTCGATAAGGGGGGCCTATGGTAGGGGAGAAAGGAGGAGCTGTCAAAAGGGATATTTTCCCTTCCCACCCTTCTTTTCGTAAAGAAAATGCAGCCTGGACACCAGCATGGCTAGCGCCTATGATGATACAGTGTTGAGATTTGGTAAACATAATACTTGAAGTGATAGGGACAGGGGGCTTCACTCATTAGCTACCGTAAGGATAATTCCGTCCAGTTCTTCCTTAATTTCTAATTGGCAGCAAAGACGGCTGGTAGGTTGTACATTCTCTGCGAGTTCCAACATGTCTTTTTCAATTTCTTCTGCTTCTCCCGTTTGAGGGAAGTATGTTGGATCAACATGTACGTGACAGGTGGCGCAGGAACATACACCTCCACAGTCTCCATCAATTCCGCTTATGTCATTCTGAACAGCTAATTCCATGATAGAACCACTTTCTCCTTCAAAAGTGAGTTGTTCTCCTGATTGGGTGATAAAGGTTATTTTTGCCATGTTATAAGATGAATGTGTGTTTGACTAAGTCTATGGGCTAAAGGGGCTTGAATGCTACCTGAAGATGATGGAAGCCTACTTTACGCTGGAATTCTTCCAGGTTCTCTATGTTTTCTTTAGCATCAATTATATCTATGGAGGCTACTTTGTCAGCTAGTTGGTTGAGGAGTAAAAAAAGCATTTGTCGGGCGTGAGTAGCTCCCAGACATTTGTGCGTACCAAAGCCAAAGCTCAGGTGAGGATTCATTTTTCTATCGAGTATGACCTCATTTGGATTTTCAAATACCTTCTCATCTCTGTTAGCTGAAGCCCAACAAAGAGATATTCTGCTGTTTTCTTTTACAGCATGCTCACATAGCTCAGTACCCTTGGTAGCCACTCTCCCCATATGAGTCAAAGGCGCAAAGTATCTGATTAGTTCTTCTACAGCTTTGCGTCTGATGGCAGGTTCTTCGCGTAACTTCTGAAGAGCAGCAGGGTTTTCCGCCAGGTAGGCTATGGTATTGGTGACCATATTGATGATGGTGTCTCTTCCCCCGGCAAAAGTGAGAATCATGACACCTTTGATTTCTTCATGGGTAAGCTTTTTTCCCTCTACCTCTGCACTAAGGAGGAGTGAATACAAATCTTCTCCGGGCTCCTGTACAGCTTTTTCTATTTGGGCATCTAGGTAGTCATACAGGATAGATGCTTTATCTCCATCCAGGGGATTCCCCTCACTCCTAAAGACATGGGTACCCCATGAAATCCAGGTAGAAGCTTCTTCGTAAGGCGTGTTGAGAAGCAGCGTCAGCGCTCGGGACTGAAGAGGAAGAGCAAATTCAGAAACAATGTCTATGGATTCTTGAGAGAATGCCTCAGCCAGGGTGATAGAAATGATTTCCGCTAAGGCATCTTTGTAAGCCTGTTGTAAGGGTCGCTTAAACCAATCCTCTACCAGCGCTCTGTATGCTCCGTGTTCTGGAGGGTCCAGCTCAAAGGGGATCTGTCTTGTGTTCCTGATATGGACTTCCGAAGGGACTACAATCCTGCCAGGTTGTGCCCCAGATTGGTAATCCTTCCAGTTATGGGCGCATTTTCTCACATCCTTATGACGGAGAATGATGGTCACGGGATCATCCTGATCATCCATATTCCCATAGCCTTTATTGGCCCTGGCTTCTTTAAACGGATCTGGAAACTCACTTCTTTTAGTCATAGGATGTATGGTTTATTTCTGCTCACAGTGTTGATCAAAAAATCGAAGACTCTTTACGACATGCTCTTGCCAATAGGCCCACTCATGTCCTCCTGGAAATTCCTCATAGGTATGGGGAATGCTCATTTGAGTGAACTGTTTATGTAATGTTCTATTAGCCGCTAGTAAGGGGTCTGAGGTCCCGCAGTCAAATCGGATGGGAGGTAGTATTTCTCTATGTTTTTCTGATGCTTGTATGACATCCAGGAAGGAAGGAGCTCCTCTGTAGGAAGTAATCGGTTCCTCCACAAAGCTTTTCATTTCAGAAAGTCGGGTGATGGTGCTATGTGCAGAGATAGCCTGAAAGATGTTGGGGAAGTTAGCTCCCAACCTTAAGGCTCCATAACCCCCCATGGAAAGTCCTCCAATACAAAGGAGAGAATGATCATCGGCCTGAGGAATATTTTCTCTGATAGCCTTAGGGACATCAGAAATGATCCACTGCTCAAACTGTTTTTCGCTATGGTTTAGGTAACCTGATCCATCTCCCCATAACCCATCAGATGGCATGGCAATGATAGCAGGTTTGATTTTCTGCTGATCTATAAGCTTCTGAGCACTGAGATGAACCCCACCTTTTAATGCCCATACCCAGGAACTCCCATAAACCCCATGAAGCAGAATATAGATTGGAAGTGATACCAGCTTGGCTGCCTGCTTGGGAACAAATAGGCATACATCCCCTCTACCCCTAAGATTGGGCGTCTTGACCGTCAGGAAGCGTAAACCTGCTTCCTCAAAGGAAGCATCTGATAATTCTATGGATCTGAAGCTTTGTTGACTCATGGCTTATTCAAATACTATGACACCTTTTGCATTTTTTCCGGTTAACATATCCTCCAGGCCTTGACCCAGCTCTTGAAGTGAATATTCTTTTGTGATCATCTCATCCAGCTTCA
>JBCDBC010001018.1:0-2714 GCA_039184535.1 Bacteroidota bacterium
AGGAAGTTTGGTGGCGGGCACGGAAATACATGAGGTTGTGCAGTACATCAAAGCACATTCTGATATTCCGGTTATTCTTTTTCCCGGTAGCCCTACTCAGATCGTGAAAGAGGCTGATGGCATTCTATTTCTATCTCTTATTAGCGGCCGTAATCCGGAGCTACTCATAGGAAAGCATGTGGAAGCCGCCCCCATTCTCAAAAAAACCAAGCTGGAAATTCTTCCTACGGGCTATATGCTGGTAGACTGTGGGAAAGCTACTACCGCTAATTACATCAGCCATACCTTTCCCATTCCACATCACAAACCCCAAATAGCCGCCTGTACAGCACTAGCTGGAGAAATGCTGGGCCTACAAATGGTGTACCTAGATGGGGGAAGTGGGGCAGATAAACCCGTCTCTCCAGCAATGATACAGGCAGTAAAATCCCAGCTTAGCATCCCCTTAATGGTAGGAGGTGGGATACGAACAGCAGAAAATGCGACTCAAGCATGGGATTCTGGAGCAGATATCATCGTTGTAGGGACTGTTATTGAGGAAAATCCCGATTTATTGGAATATCTTTGTCAAGCACGATATATACATGCAAATTAATTCCTATCACTGAACATCATGTTGATACGACCCACACTCATACCTTTCATTCTTTCTACTCTGATTATCCTGCTTTCATCCTGTAGTACTGTTCCAAAAGAAGAAGAAATTAAGGCCAAGCTGATAGGTGAATATTGTGGAGACGGCTATAAGCTCAGCCTGGGAGAGGATATGGAATACAGAAACACCAAGTTCCATATAGGTGCCACCAGCGGAAAACTATTTACTGAATATTGCAGAGGACCCTATTCGCTGAGCCTGGAAGATAATCAGTGGGTGTTGGTTTTTGGGAAAGATCCTGAAGCCAGCAGAACCACCATCTATGATTGTGAGAAGACCGTGACTATATGGTCAGCTGAAGAAGGCTATGTGGTAGGGGAAGAAAGCGTGACCTTAGGAGACTTATTTGACAATGCGCCACTCACAAAAGATTTTTGTGAGTAATATCTAATACATAACACTACAAGCCTGTCCTATGAAAATTATTTGTGTAGGGAGAAACTACGTAGAGCACGCCAAGGAATTATCTAATCCTGTCCCCAAAAAACCGCTAATATTTTTCAAGCCTGACACTTCTGTGTTAAGGAACAATAAAGATTTTTATCATCCTGAATTCTCTGAGAATATTCACTATGAATGTGAGCTGGTGTTAAGAGTAAGCAGAGAAGGGAAATTTATTGAAGAGAAATTTGTAGATTCTTATATAGATGGTATAGGCCTGGGAATAGACTTCACGGCCAGAGATATTCAGTCAGAAGCCAAAAAGAAAGGACATCCCTGGACGCTGGCGAAAGGCTTTAATGATGCTGCCCCCGTTTCTGAATTTCTTCCACCGGAGGAGTTCCCTGATCTGGGAAATGTGAATTTCACTTGTTCCATTAATGGAGAACTGAGACAGAAGGGCCATACGGGAGATATGATTTTCAATGTCCCTTACCTTATTTCCTACATCACCCAGTTTATCACCATCAAAAAAGGAGACTTAATTTTTACAGGTACACCTGAAGGAGTAGGTCAAGTTCACGTAGGTGATCACATAGAGGCCAATCTGGAAGGTAAAAAGCTTCTGGATTTCCATGTCAAATAATAGACTGGTCATCATACCGTTTATAGGCATTCTGCTGGCACTGGTATCATTCCGGTTGACAGAGGGGCGCTATAGGTTTCCGTTGGACATGCACAGGTCCCTTTCTGGAACTTTCGGAGAGCTGCGGTCCAGTCACTTCCATACTGGCCTGGACATAAAGGTAGGCGGGAGAATAGGGGACCCTGTATATGCCATAGATGATGGCTATGTGTACAGGATTAATGCCAGCCCTAACGGATACGGAAATGCTGTCTACCTTAAGCACCCTGATGGGAACTTTTCTCTCTACGGACACCTGAACAGATTTGCGGACACCCTGCAGGCCTACATGCGTGATATCCAGTATCACTTTGAGAAGTTTCCCCAGGAAGTGTATCCGGAAGAACATGTGTTCCCGGTAAAAAGGGGCCAGATCATCGCCTATGCAGGAAATTCTGGTAGATCCTTTGGACCACATCTTCATTTCGAAATCCGTGATTCTCTGGAAAACATTTTAGACCCTTTGGCCTATTATCCTAATGAGATTAAGGATAACATCCCTCCTATCCTGAGAACGGTAGGGTTTGAGCCTCTCAGTAGTAGCTCCAGAATCAGAGGAGAATACAGAAAGCTAACCTTGAATCCTGTAGGTAGTAATGGGAAGTATACCATCCCTTCTATCATAGACATTGAAGGGCCCATTGGAATAGAATATCATGGGCATGATAAGAAGGATGCGGCCTATAATCACTGTGGAATTAACTACGCCCAGCTCTTTCTGGATGATAAGTTGATCTATGACTTGAGAATAGAAAAATTCTCCTTTGATGATAGAAGGTACATCCATCAACATATAGACGAGGCAGTTTATCAAAAGACAGACAGAAGATTTCAGAAGGCCTATGTAGATAAAGGAAATAGATTTGTGTCTATTTATGAGCACAAGTACAGAGGCATCATTTCTCTGAATGATGAGGAGATCCACAACTATACCCTTAAGCTGAAAGATGGGGCTGGGAACCTCACTACCCTCTCTGGGAGAATCAGGCAAAA
>JBCDBC010001019.1:0-2711 GCA_039184535.1 Bacteroidota bacterium
ATTTACTTCATTTTTAGTAGAATATGCGATTTGGCATGGCAAATCGTTTCTCCAATAGATGTACCCCAAGAGACCCTATCAGCCAACAGACCATGAAAAGACTTATCATATCTACTCTCTTATTATGGACTGCGTGCCTCCTGTGTATTACGTTAGTTCATGCACAGGAAGATACTTATAGAGAATACAATCCCCAATATCATACTGTCCAAAGTGGAGAAACACTCTACAGCATTGCAAGGAAGTATAATATATCTATTGACTGGCTGAAAAGTCAAAATGGACTTAGATCTAATGAAATTTTCCCCAATCAGCATCTACTTGTTTCCCCCCAAGATAATACTATCAATGATTATCAGGATAACAGCCATAGGCAGAATATTCCTCAATCTGGAAGTAGAAATCAAACTCCCCCTTCTTTGCCTGACTTACCCATAACTTCAAAACCGGCACCTCCTTCTTACAATAATCAGGGATATAATCGTTCCGGTCCGAGCCTGGAAACCAGGATGGCGAGTGTCTTAAGAAGACAGGAAAGGCGGTCATTCCAGAGAGTGCATAATAGTTTTCATCACATCAATAGTCCTCAGAGGCAAAGATCCTTTTACCTAAATCTCCAGCAACTTATGGATGTAGTCCAAAGCAGAGACTTAATTTTCATTGTGCTTTCGGGTAACCTTAGTGTTTTACGGGAAGATGTATTCAATTATATTTCTGATCTGCCTGGAACTAAAATGCTGGTCATAGATTATGCCTTAGGAGATATGAGTGTCAGAACCAGAATCCAAAACATGCGCTATGATAGAAGTGTGATTGTGGTTGGAAGTGATTATGTAGATAGAAGGAGGTTAAATAATTCATGGTATGCACAAGTCCTAAAGCAGGCTGTGAGTGAGGGATTAGAAGGAGCAGCAGACATGAATCAAGACAGGAACGTTCAGCTACACGAACTAGACTTCTTCATTAACGAGCGCGTAAATGAGCTTTCCAGGGGCATGCAAAAGGCCTTTATCCAAGCTTCACGCCAAGCAAGCGGAGTTACCTTTTATCTGGATTAAGAGGATGACCACTTTACTTCTTCTTCCTCAGCTAAATGCGTAGCCATTCTTCCGAGAACGAATAGAAAATCTGACAATCGGTTCAGGTAGATCAGGATGAGAGAATCGATAGGTTCAAATTGGTTTAAGGCCACCACTCTTCTTTCAGCTCTTCTACAAACAGTTCTCCCCACATGTGTCTTGGCATTTACTTGACCCGAGCCCGGAAGGATAAAACTGGTCAATTCCGGTAAGACAGCAGTCATTCCATCCATAGCTTCTTCCAGGGCTTGAATGTGTTCTTCATTGATACTCGGTAATTTCATAAGAGAGGCTCTGTCGCCTTTGGCCAGAATAGACCCCATGTCAAACAGCCTATGCTGAATGTGCTGAAGAGTGGATTTATAGCTATTTAGGAGAGGTTCTACGGCTAACATTCCTATCCAACTATTTAATTCATCCACTGTTCCGTAAGCCTCTATCTGAAGATCATCTTTAGATACTCTACTACCCCCTAGTAGTGAAGTATATCCTTCGTCCCCTTTTCCGGTATATATTTTCATCAGTACTTGGTCTCAATGAAGTTTAACGTAATTCCCTTTTTGGTATCATCCAGTTTCAGATATATCTCCATTCGGTTGTTGTTTTTGGTCCTACTTTCCCAGAAATAGTTTCCATAAGAGCCACTTGAAAGTCCATAATCCTCTATGGAGTTAAGGTAAGTCTGAATTTCATTATAAAGCTGTGAGGTGGTGATTTCATCTTCCAGGTAAACATTAGCTATAATAGCTGCTACCTGATTGGCATTTTCTTCTTCCTTATTTTTGTCTTTAAAGTACTCTACAAAGAGCTTATCTCCCTGCACGAGCCCATATTCGTACACTATACCGAGGGAATCTATGTATTTAGGTACTTGTGGGAGCTCATTTTGTTTGGGCACAGAGATGTCATCTCCCAGGTTGGTCCCCCGAAAAGTGGATTGCTGATCCTTAAAGATTTCAGCAAACAGTTGACTTCTGGAACTTTCTTCTCTTCCGCAGCTGAAGAAGAAGAGAGAAAAGGCTGTAAGCCAGCATAGTATGTGTAGGCGGAAATTCATGTTTATACGTCTAAAAGAACAATTTTAGCAGCATTAATGCGAATACACAAGCCCTAAACTTGTCCATTTCCTTCTTTATCTACAATTTATAGGTGATCTGACATCCAGAAAATAGAGAGAGTTCACAATTTTCAGGGACCAATATATGTTAGAGCAAATAGGGATAAAAAGTTTTCCTAATTACCAGGGGAGGATAAGAGCCAGTTTTCAATGAGCATGCAAAACAAACCCGCGACCTTAGAGCTAATGGGAGGGGATGCCTTGTTTAAAAAGATCTCTGCCGTAAGAGATGAAGTCAGTAAGGTAGTGATAGGTCAGGAGCAGATGGTCTCCCGCCTACTCATAGGCCTATTTGCGAATGGCCATATTCTGCTGGAAGGGGTACCGGGCCTCGCCAAGACGCTTACTGTACGTACCCTGGCAGAAACCCTGGCCGTACAATTTAGCCGTATACAATTTACCCCTGACATGCTTCCCGCCGATGTGGTAGGGACAGAAATCTTTCATCAGTCTACTGGTACATTTGAAATCAAAAAAGGCCCTGTATTTGCCCACCTCATCCTGGCAGATGAAAT
>JBCDBC010001020.1:0-2702 GCA_039184535.1 Bacteroidota bacterium
CCCGCATACGCCTCCTAAAGACAAGGGGAAGAAGGTATCTGTCAGTGATGTGCTGGGACTTGATGCATTAGCCCTATTGAAAGAGAGAAGTTTTGGGGTGCTGTTTTTAGCTTCCATTCTGATCTGTATTCCGCTCATGTTTTACTACTCATTCACCAATCCCTTACTGAATGAGGTAGGCTTTGAAAATGCCGCAGGTAAAATGACTTTGGGGCAGATGTCAGAGCTTTTATTCCTCTTAGTCATGCCGGTCTTATTTAAGCGATACGGAGTCAAAATCATGATGCTCATAGGTATGCTTGCCTGGGGGGCACGTTATGTGATGTTTGCCTATGGTGCCCCTGATAGCATGGTATGGATGCTGTATGCGGGTATTATCCTTCACGGAATCTGCTATGATTTCTTCTTCGTAACCGGACAAATCTATGCTGATAACAAAGCGCCTGAGAATCTCAGAAGCTCTGTACAAGGAATGATGACCTTTGCTACCTACGGTGTGGGGATGTTTATAGGCTCTTTGGTTTCCGGTCCTATTGTAGATAATTATGCAACATCCGGAGGAGCTGTAGCGCACGACTGGACATCCATTTGGTTGATTCCAGCTGCCTTCTCTGTCATTGTAGCGATTCTTTTCTTTGTCTTGTTTAAAGATTCCGGAACTGAGGAGGTTACAGAAGAGGAGAGCATTGCCGGTACTCAGCTAGCTGCTGATTAGTGGGAGGAGGGGGAATTTTGAATGAGTGAATGAGTGAATTTTGAATGAGTGAATGGGTATTTAAGCCACAGATTCACTGATTAAGACCAGATAATTCTGTCTGTAACCAATCTGTGAATCTGTGGCTGTTAGTCGTTTTTTATCCGCTAACGGGTCATGAAAGTATTTCTCACTGGAGGTACAGGTTTATTAGGCGCTAATCTGGCAAGAGAGCTCCTTAACAGAGGATATAAAGTTACTGCTCTGGTACGGCCCCATTCAGATATTTCAACTTTAAAAGAACTTAAGCTGAGTCTACATGAAGGAGATCTGTTGAACCCAGATTCTCTTCTCTCAGGTTTAGCAGGATGTACCTATGTGATTCATGCTGCTGCCAATACGGACGTTTGGCCTGTGTATTCTCAAACCCAATGGGAGGCAAATGTAGTAGGCACCCAAAACCTCATTCAGGCTGCATTCAAGAATCGCATAAAGAGGTTCATCCATGTTAGTACTGCCAATGCATTTGGGTTTGGGAGCAAAGAGAAACCCGGAACGGAGGAAAGTCCCTTCCTATCGGGCAAGTACAAGCTCGGCTATATAGACAGCAAGTACGCCGCTCAGCAAACAGTAGAAAAGGCCATTTATGAACAGAAGCTTCCAGCAGTGATCGTAAATCCTACCTTCATGATAGGTCCCTGTGACAGCAAGCCTAGTTCAGGGGCCATGGTAAAAGGTATCATGGAAGGAGGTGTTCCAGGTTATCCTGCAGGCGGGAAGAATTTTGTGGCGGTAAAAGACGTGGCTACGGCTACTGTTAATGCCCTGGAAATGGGGAGAATAGGAGAATCCTACATTCTAGGAAATGAGAACCTGTCCTTTAAGGAAGCTTTCCAGCTTATGGCAGAAGTAGCGGGCGTGAAACCTCCCAGTATTCCTCTTCCTCCATTTGCCACTAAAGTGTATGGTCGAATCGGATCTGCATTTGGGACCCTTAGCGGTAATCCACCAAAAGTCAGTTATCCTGCTGCCAGAATAGCCTGTGATGGGCACTATTTTGATCCGTCTAAGGCAAGGAAAGAACTGGCACTACCTGCTACCCCTCTAAGAGAGGCTATAACAGAATCCGTAGAATGGTTTCAAGAAAAGTAAGGGTAAAACATTTTTGGCCCTGATGGCGGAATGATCCTAAATATCTCTTGGCTTACCCAAAACTCACGTTAACTTATAGGAGGTATTTCATGAAAGGCCTAGTTTTTCAGCCTGTAAGAAAGCGTGAGATTTATTTGTCTACGTCTATACTGGCTTTCAGAATCTGTGAAGAAAGTATCCGTTCTAAACTCAGATCGATAAATCCTTGTATTGAAGACATCCACAGCATTTAGGGTCAGGCTCCCCCTACGGTTCCAGATATCTTTTTTCACACTCAGGTCCATAAAAGCCACTGACTTACTTTTCCCTTGAGGGGTAATTTCAGGCGCCTGATAATTCCCTCTGAGTTGTATAACCCAGTTACCCTTTAACGTAAATCTGGAAGTTTGTCTGGCTACCCAGCTGTAAGCCTCACTCTCAAAGGTGGGGTCAATATTAGTTCCGTCCGTTATGGCTCTGTAGCCGTTCAATGAGACATCCAGTTTCCACCAGGGAGAAAGCACATAGCTATAAATCATTTCTAAGCCGTAGACTTCCTGACCTATGAGATTTTCTGGTAAGCGGGTAGAAAAACCCTCATCATCTACTGCTCTTATGCTGTTAATGGTACTGTCAGAACTACGGTAATAAACTGAGCTACTAAAGCTTCCTTTTTCAAACTGCCTGAGGAAGGACAGCTCTAGTGAGTGAGTGAATTCAGGATTCAGATCAGGGTTTCCGCTGAAAAAGTTTCTTCCATTTGCCAGGGTCACAAAGGGACTTAACTCAAAATAGGAAGGCCTTCTTACCCTTCTGCTATAACTCAGCTGAAGATCATGAAACTCCTTTAGGTGCCAGGTAGTGTGGGCAGAGGGAA
>JBCDBC010001021.1:0-2701 GCA_039184535.1 Bacteroidota bacterium
ATCCCACGCACTGGATAGCCCTCATCATTAGGTCTTCCTATATCATGCCGCTCCTTGCCTATGAGTACGAAGTCATTCCTGGCAGAATCAGACTGTTCTTGCATGAGGTAAGAAAGGCTTTGACCAGTCATGGGCTGCATAGAGGTAGGGGTAATTCCAGCAACTTCCAATAGGGTAGGAGCAAAGTCAATGAAGTTGACATACTCCTCAATCACTCTTCCGGGATTCTTAATCCCTTTCCCCCACATGATGGCGAGCGGTAAATGGTGGTCATACTCATACACCTGTCCCTTCACCCGTGGGAAGGGCATACCATTATCAGAAGTTACGATCACGATGGTATTCTCCAGCAAGCCTTGTTCTTGCAGTACATCCAGCATCTTCCCTAGTTGCTGATCAAAGTATTCTATTTCATAAGCATAGTCCAGCATATCTGCTCTTACCGTATCTGTATCTGGCCAAAAGGGAGGCACCTCATCTATTTCCGAAAGGACTTTGTTTCCTTTCTTCATACCTGCCTGAAACTCATAGGCCCGATGCGGTTCGAAGCCCCCATACCAAAACATGAAGGGAGCATCAGCCTTTCGTACTCCTAAAAACTGCTTGAAATTCTCTACATAATCCAGTGGAGAAATAAATTCTGCCGGGGGAGTCAATTTGTGATCATTGAATACCTTTCCTATCAGTTCTCTGGGCTCTCCATTTCTCATAGCTACTCCCGGTGCCCAGCCTTTACCCGTTCTGCCTACCTCATACCCATTTTCACTAAGTACTTCCGGGAAGGTGGTGAACTTTTCCGGGAAGACACACCAGTGGTTGGCGGCTTCTTCCAGTTGCCAACTGTTTCTACCCGTGAGAATGCAAGCCCTGGAAGGGGCACATTTGGCATTGGGGGTGAATGCCTGAGTGAATAGCAGCCCTTCTTTAGCTACCTTATCAAAGGCAGGTGTCGCTACCCAGCTACATCCATAGGCACCTGCATGAGGAAAGGATTGATCATCTGCTATGGCGAATAGAATATTGGGCCTTTGAGGGGTTTCTTCTTCCTGACAAGAGAATAAAAGGAAAAGGGAAGAAAGTAGTAATAAGTATGATTTCATGAGAATAGATTTTGGTGTCTTTTATAAAGAGGCCTTCATGTAGGTATTTCTTCCAATTATGTGAAAAGAATAGGATGTAAGGGAATGGATTTTAGGAGTGCTTCTAAAAAATGATGATCTTCATCCACACACATTTTCCTATGAAAGCGGACCAAGCCGAAACTATCTTTACCCTCCAACAGCTCGACCAAATCAAGTCCTCAGGCAAATCAGAAGAAGAGGTCCTGGCGCAGCTGAGGCTATTCTCTGAAGGATTTCCGATAGTGAAATTATTACGCCATGTTAGCCCAGCGGATGGAGTCCTGCTGATAGAGGAGAAAGACCAGCAAGCTTACCTGAACGAGTTTAGCATGGCTCAGCAACAGATAACCATGAGTAAATTTGTGCCAGCCTCAGGGGCTTCCAGCAGGATGTTCAAACTACTATTTGCCTACCTAAATGAGAAAGGTGCACTAAGCAAGACCCAGCTTGAACAGATAGAAACTTTTTGCCAGCAGATTCAAACATATCCTTTTGGGAAGTCTTTGCAGATGAAATTGGAAGATGCCGCCGGAATTAGGTTGGAAGAATTATTAGAGAAGCAAGACTACGTGAGCATTATCTTCTATTTGTTAAAGGAGGAAGGACTGGGATTTGGGCGCTTTCCCAAAGCCTTAATCCCTTTCCATCAGTATGAAAATGAGGTGAGGACAGCCCTGGAAGAGCATCTGGTGGAGGCGGCGCATTACTGTGTAGCGGCTGACAGGCAGGTAAGGGTACACTTCACAGTTCCTCCCCACCAAATAGAAAAATTTGACCAGCTTTTACGAGAGGTAGTACCGAAGTATGAGAAAGCCTATGATGTTCGCTTTCAGATTGACAAATCCATTCAAGAGCCTTCCACAGATACTTTGGCAGTGGATCTGGAGAATCAGCCCTTTATGAAGGAAGATGGAAACCTACTCTTCAGACCTGGAGGACATGGTGCCTTATTGGAGAACCTGAATAGAATTACGGCTGAATGGGTATACATCAAAAACATAGATAATGTCGTCCATGATGACTGGAAGGAATCTACTTATCAGTGGAAGAAGCTTTTGGGCGGAGTCCTCCACTATTTTCAAGTGCAGATTTTCGAATGGCTAAGACAGCTGGAGAATGCCCAGTTTCTGCTACCGGAAGAAGAGCAAAACCTGCTTTCTTTCCTGAGAACAGAATTAGGTTTGTGGATTCCGACAGACGTAGAAGAATGGAATACAGAAGATAGACTGGAATGGTTTAGGCGTAAGCTCAACAGGCCCATTCGAGTGTGCGGGATCATACGTACAGAGGAAGCCACAGGTGGAGGTCCATTTTGGATAGAGGAAGAAGGGGAAGCCTCCTTACAGGTCATAGAAACTGCCCAAATTAATACAGAAAATACTGAGCAGGCGGAAATCCTTTCCCGCTCTCGCTATGCGCATATTACGGATCTGGTATGCAGTATCAGGGATTATCAGGGGGAGAAATTTGACCTGATGAAATACCGAAATGATAAGATGGGCTTCATCGTCCAGAAATCATTGAATGGAAAACCTCTCAAGGCTATGGAACTACCTGGACTTTGGAATGGTGCCATGGCA
>JBCDBC010001022.1:0-2696 GCA_039184535.1 Bacteroidota bacterium
ACAAATTAACATAACATAAAAAGGACTATTATGCTGAATTTATCTGCTATTCTGGAGGACAGTGCCAGACGTGTGCCCGCTAATCCTGCTTTTACCTTTATGGATACCACCCTGAATTATGCTCAGGTGAACGGTGCCGCTAATCAGGTAGCCAATGGCCTGGTAGCTAAAGGGATCAAACCTGGAGACAAAGTGGCCATTAGTTGTTTTAACCTCCCTTATTTCCCCATTATCTATTTCGGTATTCTCAAGGCAGGGGCAGTCGTAGTTCCTTTAAGTGTACTACTCAAGAAAGATGAAATTGCTTATCACCTGAGTGATAGTGAAGCCAAGGCCTATTTCTGTTTTGTAGGAACTGATGAACTTCCTATGGGACAGATGGGATATGCAGGTTTTCAGGAAGCCAGCCAGTGTGAGCATTTCTTCATGATCATGCCAAAGCCTGAAATGCCTTCGGCCATAGAAGGGACTGCAACACTAGGTTCACTCATGGCTGGTCAATCTCCAGCCTTTGAAACAGTGCGTACAAGCCCGGCAGATACAGCCGTCATCATATATACTTCTGGTACTACCGGCAGACCTAAAGGAGCTGAGCTCTCTCACTCTAACATTTTGATAAATACCTTTATTTGTCGTGATCTGTTTGAGGGAGATCAGCATGAGGATGTTCAGCTCATAGTGCTTCCTTTATTCCACATTTTTGCCATGACCTGTTTGATGAATGCCGGAGTGCTGAGAGGAAGCTCAAACATACTCTTACCTCGTTTTGATGCCAAAGACGTTTTCGGGCTCATGCAGAAGCATAAGGTGACCGTTTTTGCCGGAGTCCCCACTATGTTTTGGGGATTGGTAGCCTACAAAGGAGATGAGTTTGATTACAAAGAAATTTCTTCTAATCTCAGACTGTGTGTATCTGGAGGCGCTTCTTTACCTGTACAGGTATTGAAGGACTTTGAAGATCGATTTGAAGTACCCATTCTGGAAGGATATGGAATGTCAGAAGGCTCGCCCGTAGTAACTTTCAACCAATTAAAAGTAGGTAGAAAGCCTGGCTCGATTGGAACGCCCGTGTGGGGAGTAGAAGTAAAGCTGGTAGATAGTGATGGAAAGGAAGTACCCGTGGGGGAGAGAGGAGAACTATGGTACAGAGGCCATAACGTAATGAAGGGTTACTATAAGAAGCCGGAAGCTAATGCCGAAACCATCACTGATGGTTGGTTACACTCAGGAGATGTGGCCATCAAAGATGAGGAAGGATTCTTCTACATAGTAGACAGAACTAAAGATATGATCATTAGAGGGGGACTAAACGTTTACCCACGTGAAGTAGAAGAAGTAATGATCAAGCATGAAGCGGTTTCTCTGGTAGCAGTAATAGGCATCCCGGATGATAAAATGGGAGAAGAGATTAAAGCCTTTGTGGTACTAAATGAAGGAAAATCTGTTTCCGAAGCTGACCTCCAGGAATATACCAAGAACAATATTGCCGCTTACAAGTACCCCCGTGCCATAGAGTTTGTAGACGCGCTTCCTATGAGTGCGACCGGAAAAATTCTCAAGAAAGAATTACGGAAGATGTAGTAGTATTTCTTGCTAGTAAATAAAGCGGTAGAGACACAATACATCCTGTCTCTACCTCAGTAATAAACTAAGTAGCCATAGATAATCTATGGCTCTTTTATTTTAAGAACCTTAGACGTTAATAATTTTCCTTCGCATGCGTACATCGAAATATTTTGGGCTGTTTATCTTATTGGTATCTATGTCATTTGGGCTTTCTTCTTGTGAGAAAAAAGAAACTCAGGAGAAAGTCATAGGCAGTGCTCCCAATATCATCTATATCATGGCAGATGATATGACTACTCAGGCCATCAGCATTTATGAGAATGGGATCTATGATGACATAGCTCCCACACCCAATATGGACAGGCTGGCTAAGGAGGGGATGCTCTTCCAAAATGTGATGTGTACCAATGCTATATGTGGTCCTAGCCGGGCAGCTATTCTTACAGGAGATTACAGCCATGTAAACGGCTACTACAAAAACCATAATGGAGGGCAGTTTGATACGGCTAAATGGACTTTCCCCCAAGCCTTCCAACAGAAAGGATATCAAACTTCCCTATTTGGGAAGTGGCACCTGGGATCAGAACCAGTAGGCTTTGATGAGTACAAGTTTCATATGGAAGCGGGACAGCAAGGGCTATACTGGGATCCCGTTTACAACCATAATGGAGAAAGGACAGAGGAAGAAGGCTATGCTACTAACCTCACCACAGATTTTGCCCTGGACTGGCTGAATAACCAAAGGGACAAAGAGAAACCCTTCCTGATGCTGCTTCAGTATAAGGCACCCCACCGCGCCTGGGAACCTGACACCAAGTATGAGACGCTATGGGATGACATAGATATGCCTTATCCTGCCAATTTTGATGATGACTATGCGGGAAGAGAACTCACCATGGGAGATACTGACATGACCATGGATTTTCTCAGTAGAACGGATATGAAGATGACACCGCCAGAGGATTTGAGCCCGGAGGAATTACTCAGATGGAGATTCTACGGAGTCCAAAGAGGAGAAATTGTAGACCCCGAAGGATTAGGAGAAGAAGAGGGCAGAAGGTGGAGATATCAGAAATATATCAAAGACTACTTAGCTTGTGTCAAATCTGTAGATGACAACATCGGACGCG
>JBCDBC010001023.1:0-2690 GCA_039184535.1 Bacteroidota bacterium
AGTTGGTTTCGCCATGAGGCCGCTTCAGCAGGAGAGGGAGCGAGTTCTCTTAGGGATTCTCCCACCAGTTTGACCATTTTCATGGCAGTAGGCTTGGCTAGACTGAGCATCCTATCCTGAAGAAAGGGGATATGTGCGCCCAGCCCCAAAGAGGGGAATACCGCTTGCATGAGCTGGTTTTGGTCCACGACCAACCATTCGGTTAAGTTGACCGTCTCCAATTTTCCAGCTTCCAGTAATGCTTTAACCTCAGGTAGTACTTCATCCGTCTTCCTGGGTCCCTTTCTTGTGAGAATTTCCTGAGAGATTTCTTCCATGGAAGAAAGATAATAGAATTTGATCAGGATATGTAGAGCCCCAAGATCCTGCGTCTCTATGAAGGCGTCCCTACGAAAAATTTATATCCACTTGTGCATATACACCTCATCCAGTTCCTGCCCTTGCCAAATCATGCGGGCAGGTTCACGGGCATATTCCTCAAACCCTAGTCTCTCATATAGCTTGATGGAACCTGTGTTTATATGAGAAGCGCCAAGTAGAATCTTTTTGAGGCCCTCCATCTTGCTGGCCCGCTGAAAACACTCTTCAAACAGGGCATGGGCTATGCCTTTTCTCCTGTAGGCCTCTGACACATATACTCCCCAAATCTCGGACCTATGCTGGTGCTTGATTCCCTGATTCCTCTTAAAACCCAGCATAGCTTCCAACCTGTTCCCATCTTGCCATGCAAGGATAAAATCCTCCTCATGTTTAGCTTCCAATCTTTGGAAGGTAGTTTCTCTGCTGTGTTTATACTCTGGTCCTGACCCAAAGGAATCAGGGTGTAGGCGTAAAGCCTCACTTCTAAGTCTAATGTATTCGTCTGTCCATTCTGTGGTTAATTCCAGTATCATGTCCGTTCTTTTTCTATACATTTCTTAAGCATCCTTAAGGTAGTAGAAAAAGCATAAATGGTTTTGCGCCTAAATTCTATTTTTGAACCTGAAAAAGAATCCTTTGTTGGTTTCCCTCTTGTTCGACAGATAATAGGTAAAAGCCGACTTCAAGCTGTGAAATATCGAGATAGTAGGAATTAAGTTGAGAATTAGCTTTTTGATTTTCTTGTATAACTCTTCTACCATTCAGATCGAAAACCTCAAGATTGACTACCCCTTGATTGATAGCTTCATAGGTTATATTGAGTTGATCTGTTGCTGGATTGGGAAATACCTTGATCCTGTTATTCCACAGATTTTCTAGCAGAGCTACCTCAATAGAGTTACTGTAGGTGAAGGAACCATCTATATCAATTTGCTTGAGCCGATACACTAATGAGCGTCTGTTGCTAGGGAGATCTCTATCAATAAACTCATAAGTGATAGTTTCTGAACTTATTCCTGCAGCTTCAACTTCTCCTATCTTGACAAAGTTGGAATCGGCGAACCTTTCTAGTTCAAAAGACTCGCTATTTACTTCTGTCGCAGTAGCCCAGTTAAGGAGTATTTCTCTATCTATCTGCTTTCCTTGAAAACTGAGTAATTCTACTGGCAGTACTCCTGTAACAGGAACAATTGCTCCGCCTCCAGAAAATGAGCTTAAGTTATCAAATTGGACATAGTGCAGTCCACTTTCTTCCCCATAAGAGGCTGGGGTTAAGGTGGTATATCCCGCTAGTCCATTTAAACCAGTACCAGGATTTATATCAGTACCTTCCCAGCTATTATCTACTTTAAACCATGTAACTGATCCTAAAACACCGCCTTCATCAGTAGCGAAATCAGAGGCTTCCGTGTAAAAGGTAGTGGAGTCAGTAGGGTCAAAGTAGAACCGCACATTGACATTTGCGGTTAGGGCAGCATCATCTATTGTCTTAACAAACCAGTCTCTACCTAATACAAAGTATCCTTGCGATCCTGAGGTTGATTGTCTGTCGGATACGTTAGCCCTTCTTAGTTCTATATAATCAATGGGTGTCGTATTAGCTCCATGGTTTATGGCGAAAATCAATTGATCTGAATTAAGAGGACTATAATAGTAGTTCCATCCAGCTGTTATGAGATCCTCACAATACCCGGTAGCTCTTATTTTTCCTGTAGCACTGGGATTAACTTCATGTTTACCCGAACTTTCATTGAAAAGGTTATCTGTTCCAGTGATTGGATAAACAAGTTGTGGCGAGACTGTACATCCTGAGGCATCACGCCAATCAGGTTCAGCTAGTACACCCCCGTTGTTTGGATAAATGGTGGCTAGGCCTGTTCCTGTGCTAGTTTGACTTCCAGTGTAATCTGACCCATTAAAACCATTATCGTTTGGAGGAATTCTGCTAATCGTAACGTTTGTATTATCTCCATCATTAGCATCATAGCAGTTTAAAATTCCATCACCATCAGCATCTGAATTACAACTTTCATCATTAATAGCATCACCATCATCATAGACATCCCAGGCTTCATCCCTATCAAGGTATCCATCTCCATCTGAGTCAGAATCCAGATAATCGGCCTCTCCATTTGAATCCGTATTTGTTGGGGAAAGAAAGGAGGATTCATATTCATTTAGAATCCCATCTCCATCTGTATCCGTAGACCCAGCAGCTGTGTATGAAGCGGTAGGCTGGGCTTCCATATTATCTGGAAGCCCATCATTGTCTGCGTCGGCATCTAAGAAATTGGGTACCACATCTGAGTCTGCATCATCCTCATAGCTAT
>JBCDBC010001024.1:0-2689 GCA_039184535.1 Bacteroidota bacterium
AGCCAAGAATGCTTAAGCTAACGCTTGATCATGTGATAGAAGATACCTCTTGTGGTCTGGTCTATGCACCCGCTTTGAGGAAAGTGATTGACAAGAAACTTGAAATGGCCCTGGATATGAATACCTACATCATCTATGACCTCAAAACTGGCAAAGAGTATAATCTGGAAGAATTGTGGGATAAGTGCTGAGAAAGGATAGATAACCTTTATATTAAATACGAACGCTAGATTTAGTGGTAGTTTTTTATAGCCTCCATTTTCACCTTGAATTAATTTTACATCCCATGAAAGAATGCCCTTTCTTTCCTCTTTGTAAGCTTCTGCTTTAAGGTCACTTTTACCATCATTTAGCCACGCTCTCCCTGCTAACCATTACCCAAGCTTAGCTTATGTGGCATACCATCTCTTCTCGTTTAGTGTTACTGTTGATATGTTTATGTGTTTCACAGCTATACGCACAAAACTCAGGCATAGGTACCCGAAATCCTACCCATCCTTTACACATAGTTCCGGACATCAATGTGTTAAATCCAGATCCTATCAGACTGGAAAAACTCCGGCTTCAGCAAGCAGGTGATAGTGCGGTAGTAGTAGTAGATCCAGCAGTAGGGATTCTCCGTTATTTACCTATTCGGTTTCTGTCAACCAGTGGATCAAGCGGGGCTAGTATATCCGGTGGAAGCTCTCCCTGGTATTCTATCAGTAACAACCGCCCTGCCACCTCTAATACTGATAATGCCTACCTCATGGGTAATGTGGGCATAGGTACTAATTATCCCACTCAAACCCTAGATGTAAACGGACTAACCAGAATCAGACTCCTCCCAGGTGGCTCTACCACGGACAGCCTGGTAACGGCAGATGAGAATGGGAACCTCAGAAAAATGAGTCTGGCTAGAGTAATAGGGTCAGGCGGTCCCGGCTCAGGAAATCAGACTCTTGCCTTAACCGGAAATAGGTTGACTATCTCGGGAGGGAATAGCATAGATCTACCGGGCCTTTCGAAAGTATTCGCTACGGAAGATCAAGCCATTACTTCTGCCAGAAGGGTCATACTGGGGGGGAATACTTTGTCCTTCAGCAATGATGGGGTAGGAAACCAAGACCGGCTAAGTCTGATGGCAAATACCACGGTTTTTAACCAGGACGGATTGGACATAGATTTTTCCATTAAAGGAAATAATGATCCCAACCTACTGGTGGTAGATGCCTCTGCAGATAAGATAGGACTAGGGACACCTTCTCCTTCAGCCAGATTAGACATCATGGGAGACCTAAGGGTGAGGAGCATGGCCAAGGGAGCTACATCTGATTTGATCGTAACCACAGATGCCTACGGAAACCTACGTAAAATTAGGGCATCGGAGATGATCCCTTTGACGAATAGTACCTCTTCTTCTTCCGGGAGTACAATGGCAGTGGAGATAGACATATCCGATCCAGGCGATAATTTCGCCGGAGAAGATGTAGAAACCGCTTTGGCAGAGTTGGCCAGTAAATCAGCAGAAACCTTCTTCACCACCAATGGTACCTTGACAGGGGATAGGAGAGTTTCTCATAATAACTTCGACCTCAATCTGGACGATAATACACTTGTAATAAGCGGAAATGACAATAGGGTAGGCATAGGTACTCAGAGCCCTCAGGAGAAATTGCAGGTGGAAGGAAACGCTTACATCAATGGGGGCAAACTCATGATACAGAATGAGGGCTTTACTCATACCATTAAAGTGGCAAGGAAATTACAGGAAGCAATGAATGCAGACGGCATAGCCTACTACAATTTAGAGGGAAGAGAATGGCATATGTTCGGGGGCAATGTCATTCCTGATGAAACCAACAAAAAAGACTTGGGTAACTTTGGTAAGCGTTGGCGCTCAGTGTATACAGCTAATGGAGCTATTAGTTTGTCAGATCTAAGGGCTAAGAAGGATGTACAAGCCCTAGCTTATGGCTTAAAAGAAATTAACCAGCTGAGAGCTGTTACCTATTCTTGGAAGGAAGACAGCAAGGCCCAAACCAGATTAGGATTAATTGCCCAGGAGGTTCTAAAGGTTATCCCAGAGGTAGTAGAAATTCCTGAGAATGAGGAAGAACTTATGGGATTAAACTATGCGGAATTAGTGCCTGTACTCATAAAGGGAATGCAAGAGCAGCAACAATTGATAGATGAGCTGATGAAGGAGAAAGAGCATACGGAAGCTCAGGTAAAAGCTCTGAATAGTAAGCTCAGTAGGATAGAGGCTTTACTTGAGAAAGGAGAGAAAACGGAAGATCGTGAGGGTGCTATGAGAGGGGAGGAGTAGGGTAAGTTAATCTGGGTCCCGTCATTCAAATGATGGGCTAATGAGGAAACTTATGAGCCCAGTACTTCATTGCTGGGCTTCCTTAGTGACTCAAATCGACCAACAGACCCTCTTACTAGATCAATAAGCGGTCAACTCCAAAAGAGAGGGCGTACATTAGATACAGAAACCTATATGTACACCTCATGAGAAAACACATCTACTTACTCCTGCTTGGAGTACTATTCCTCCATGTCAAGGCCCAATCCCAGGAAATAGATACCCTGATCAATCTTCGTAATCACGCTATACAAGTAAACATTCTCCCAGGAGAAGGTACGCCCATTCTTTTTGAGGCTGGAAATGGAGATGATGGATCCGTTTGGGAACCATTATTAGTGG
>JBCDBC010001025.1:0-2688 GCA_039184535.1 Bacteroidota bacterium
ATTGAAGAAAGCAGAGCACTCTTACCCTAAGAGAGCCCAGCCTTTTGAGCCGCCATGACCCCTAAGTGGAAGGCTTCATGCATGTTATTGAAGTATAAGGCCTCTTCAATATTATTAACACTGATACCGTAATAGTCAGAATGATATCCCTTATAAGTAGTAAAAATTCCTTTCTCCACATCTCCTACCATTTTGGGGGTACTCTCTTTTAAGAGCGTGATTAGCGCATCCACTTCTTCCTGGCTGGTTTTCCCATCTGGCACCGAACCTGATCCATACTTTTTCATCATTTCTTCCGCATTCACACTAATGGGTTGGTCTGAGAAAAAATAGATGAGAAACTGCTGAGAAAGTAAAATGTGTCCCAGATTCCAAACCAGGTTATTGTTAAAACCTGCGGGGATTTCATTAAGGGTTGAAAGAGAAGCACCCTCAACCAGATTTAACATATTATTTCTATTCTGTTGAAAAACTTCTAAATGATGCGACATTCCTGGATTTTGGTTATGGTAGATTAAGGCTGTTGAAATTACGATAAAAAGATTTCTTCTGAAATGTTGGCTAATTCTTCCAAAGACAGATGTTTCGATTTTACTGACGCCAGGACATCTGCTGATAAACTTTCTTCCAACTGCTTCTCCAAGTTCAGGAAATCTTGTTCTTCATAGGCAAAAACAGGGGTATTAAGTTCTATTCGTAATTTCTGAGCCCCCCAAAACAAAGTGGCAGAAGATTCCCATTTCCCTGCCTTGAAAGCTATTGTAGCTCCTATTTCAAATGCAGGGAGCATGCATAGATAGTTCTCCTGAGATACCTGCCCTTCCAGCATCTTCTTTCCGAAAAGTTTAGCTTGTTCCAAGTCATTCGTTTTAATACCCAGGTAAGCCATTGCTTTATAGTAATTGAAGTCGACCGTTTGAAAAGTCTTCCGCTCAATTATTTTTTCCACCCTCTCTAGAAGCTCTTTTGCCTGCTTGAATTTATTCTGAAGGGTATTAATAATCGCTCTGTTGGTATATGAATCAGCTACAGCAAATACAGCATTGGCTTCTCTAGCTAATTTTTCTGTCTTTATACATGCCTCCTCACTATTTACAAAGTCTCCCAAATGTAGGTAGGCATAGATAAGCATATTATATCCATAAGCTTCCAAAGTCTTATCATTTAATTCATGAAAAGTAGTGATAGCTTGAAGAACATTGGAAAGCCCAGGAGTATGGTCTCCCTGAAAAATGGCACACATCCCCAGATTAGTTAGTGCATAGGCATTTCTCCTATCATCATTCAGCTGCTCAGTAAGTTCCAGACACTTTGTAAAATACGGTTGAGCTTCCTTTGGCCTCCCTCGATTTCTGAAAGAGAATCCTAGATTATTATATGCACTAACCAGTTTTTCCTTATGATCAATTTGTTCAAAAATCTCCTTCGCTTTTAAGGAAAGCTGCTCCCCCTCCTTATACTCTCCGGATAGGATTTTTGACCATCCCAAGTCATTCAGCACATATCCTAATCTGATCTTATCATCTTTACTTCTCCAATAGGCATAACATTCTTCAAAAATGGGAACAGATTTCTCAGGCAAGGGGATAAACCAGTACAAGAGGCCGAGGGTTTGTAGCACTTTCAGCTTTTCTGGGTATAAATTTTCTGGCACCTTCTTACTGGTAATGATTTCCAGTTGGTTGATGCCTTCCATCAGCATCCCTCTTGTACCCCAGAAGGCTCTCAAAGCTATCCCTAAATCATATGCATACTGCATTTCTTCTATCTCAAGGGCATAGCTTATAGCAGTTCTGAAATTGGGGAGTTCCCTGAAAAGAATAGCTGACCAGTCTTTTCCATCAGGTCCGACAAGTTCTTTGGCGCCTTTTTGGGCCAGGGAAGTGAAATGTTTAATGTGATTTCTTTTCAGAGAATCTAGTCTCTGATTCTCTTCCAGCTGTTCCAGCCCGAACTCCTTAATGAGTTCTAATAAAGTAAATCTTTGTTGGCTGCCAGAATCTACTGAAACCACTAAGCTATTATCTATCAAGACCGTAAGGTCATCTAGAAGATCAAACTCATCCTCAATCCCTTCACATACCTCCAGAATGGACTCCATATTACAGCCGCCCACAAATATGGATAACTGGCTTAGCAGGTTTTTCTCCTCTGAAGTGAGAAGATCATAACTCCAGGAAATGGTACTTCTTAAGGTCTTATGTCTGTCTGCAAACTTTCGATTGCCCTTTAAGACATCCAGTGGATTGGCCAGTTTGGGAAGGAGTTCCTCTATGCTAAATAGCTTCACCCTGGCAGCCGCTAATTCTATGGCTAAGGGTAAGCCATCCAACTTCTCACAAATACGGCTTACCATGCCCAAGTTGTGGGTGTTCGCATCAATCTTCTTTCCATAAGAGGAAGCACGATCCATGAATAAGGCCACAGATGGATAAGCTGCCAGCTTTTCTCCTTCAGGAGATCCGTTTCCGTTTCCATTTCTCGAGGGTAATAGTAGTGGAGGCAACTTATACTCATATTCGCCCTCCGCATTGAGACAGATTCGGCTACTCACAATGATGTGGAGATTTACACAGTTTGCCAATAAGTTTTCAATTAGAGATACTGCTCCTACTATCTGCTCAAAGTTATCCAGTACCATCAGCAGAGACTTATCTCCAATGAAGTCCACCAACACTTCTTCCATTG
>JBCDBC010001026.1:0-2687 GCA_039184535.1 Bacteroidota bacterium
AAAGATATGCTATTAAGAGCTTAAGTGCTGGAGGAGACTGGCTGGCAAATATGTATAGCCAGAGAGAATACATTCGAAATATCACCTCAGAAAATCCTTCTATTTTCCTCATTAGTGGTGGTGGAAATGACCTACTGGGAGATGGTAGAATAGGACGCCTGGTAGAGGAGTACAGTAAAAGTAGAGAGGCAGATCCTGATACCTTTATCCGAGAAGAATTCAGTGATTTACTGATCTTTTTTGAACGCCTGTACTGTACCCTCTTTAGTGAACTGTTAGAGAAGGATATTCAAATCGTTTGTCATGGATATGATTTTGCGTACCCGAGTGATAGAGTAGGACCAGGCGTGGTACAAAGCCTCGTACATCTGGCAACAGGTAATGGCCAGTGGATAAATGAGCCCCTCTCTTTAAAAGAAATCAAAGATATTGAAGTGCAGTACAGTATCGTGAAAGTGGTGATAAACCGCTTCAACGAAATGTTGAAAGGGCTGGCTGACATTTATCCTCATGTCCACTATATTGACCTGAGAGGGATGGCACCGGACCAGGATAACTGGTTTGATGAAATTCATCCGAAGTCAGCTTACTTTAAAATTATGGCTGAGAAGTTTAAGTCTAAAATCAGTATGCTTACTGATTTAGCCAGCTAGAAGCTAAGACGGCATGAAAGGACAAACAACTTATCTGCTCCTTGCGACTTTGTTTTTTTGCGGCCTACAGTCCCCTGTTTTGGCGCAAAAGAAGCAGGATGACGACTGGAAGCAGAAAAATAAGCGAGAAAATCGCTTTGAGGGAACCTATACTCGGCAGGTAGGAAATCCTTCCATAGAGTTATTGTCCTTCGTATCTGGGCTAGAGCCATATGAGTTTCGGGAAGGCCAAGAGCTGACGGCAAGATTTTATTGCCCATCAGATACCTCCTATTTCCTGAAAGCAGAAGAGTTGAGAATCTTCAAGTTCTACTGGATGGAAAGTAATGCAGATCTAAGTCAGGCTGAAGAGGGGTGGAATGAATTTGGCCCTTGGCCAGTAGATGACTGGTTGAGAAGACTTAGCCTTACATCAGATAAATTAGGAGTATTAGTCAGATTGGGGAACTGGAAAAGTAGGCTTGTCCTTCCGGTGGAAGTCACTCATTCTGATGATCCTAAGAAAAATCCCTTTTATATAGCCCAGTTTCGTCTTGGAAGGTCTATTTCAGGAGGGAAGTACCGCTTGTATAAAGGAAAAGAGAAAACCACCCCTAATATGTTTCAGGCAGGGAAAGTTAGCAGGAAGCCAGGAGGAAGCTCATTTCCGGTGGTCTTACCTAAAGTCTGGTTCCAAGAGTTATCTGGCTGGTTTACCCTGGAAGTAGCCCTGAAAGAAAAGGGCTCCTTCGATGATTTCTCCTATTCGTTTTCATTCTACCTTCCCTCTGAAGAATAATCTATGCCCCATTCTCTTAAGAATTTTACTACTAACTTATTAGCTGAAGGCAATACAGCCAGTGTATTGAATATTCTCCAGGAAACCCTTCATGCTACCGAGCCAGACTTGTATAAACAAATTATCAGCTTGTCTGCCCGCTTTAAGAGATTGGAAAAATCAGTTTCTAAGGGGATCATAGATGACAGGGATGAAAAACTGGAGAGAAATCAAATTACCTATGCCCTCACAGAACTTATCCAGGAGATTCCTGACGATATGAAAATAAGTTCTGAACTCAAGGAGGTGTACGCACGGAAAAGAAACCGATGGATCATCACTTCCATAGGGTACGTGCTCATATTTGGAGCCTTAGGATGGCTGGGCTTTATGCCACAGGAAAAGCTCTATGCCCAGCTGGAACTTCATCTATCCAGGGTGAACTTTACCACCTTGAATGAACTGAATCTTTTTGAAGGGAAAGTAGTGAGTGGGGTTATGCTACAAAACTTTGAGAAACTATCCATACAGGCATTTGACTGGGATGCGGCAGATGGAGAAGGGAAGGTACCCCTAAATTCTGAAAGAATGAGTCTTCAATTACACCCAGATATTCCAGGAGGTTCAGCCTATCTGGATACCCTCAGAATGGAAGGCGTTTCTCTGTTAGAGCAAAAACCAGTGAGTATAGAAGTCTTAACCCCCAAACTAACGGGTGAGGAAAGTGGGCAGGTCCAGCTGGATTATGAATTGCCAGAAGCACTTCCTATCAGAATGAATTATCGGGATTCTCTTCACCTAGCTACTACTTATTTACAGGGAAGGCAGGAGGATGAGCAATATGATTTCATTGCTCAGGAAAATCTTTCCTTCTACTGCCCTGATAAGAACTGTGAAGTCATAGCCACAACGGATACAGGCATACAGCACCTTTACTTTGATACACCCCAAGGGATCACTTATACAGAGACGGAGGTGGAGGTGTCAGAGATCAGTTTTACCCGTTCAGAGGATAACAGAGAGGTAAGTGCCCTGTTAAGTGGTTCTCTCAGCTTAAAAGAGCCTCAAAAGACCTCTTACAGAGAATTATCTTTTGGGCGGAATGACTATCTGGGGATAAAGCCTAAGGAAAAGCTCACCCTCACAGAACTAAGCGTGAGTAGTGAGGAAATACATATACGGGCAGATGGTTACCTGGAAGTAATTAGGACTGGTTCTGAAAATAAATTAGTTAATCCCTCCAGGCTTGAATGGTTGTGGGAGAATTACCGTTTTGA
>JBCDBC010001027.1:0-2685 GCA_039184535.1 Bacteroidota bacterium
ATTCTTCTTCCTATTAGGCGGACTGTTAATTCTAGGACTTATTTACTCTCCTAAAGAATCTGCTGAAGGCGAGCTCACACCTGAGTTTTTCTCTGCTAGCAGACCGTTTGATCCTACCTCTGCCAGGAAGACCTATTTTACTTGGTCACTAATACTCTTGATTGCCAATATCCTTCTCTTCCTCTACCTGATTATAGAGGCTGATTGGATTTGGATAAACTTTGAGGTTCCAGAAGACTTGAGCTTACGAGCCATTGCTTTTAAAGGGCTGTATCTGGTATTCTTCATTATCCTGCCGTCCATTTCCATTTTCATGTATCAGCTGTACCGCCATAAGCACCTGATCCGATTGAAAGGAAGGTTAAGAAAGTTATCCATTATATGGCTAGTGCAGATCTGCCTTCTTCTTTTTTCTGTACAGGTCCGAATTTACAGATATATTGACTACGCAGGCATCTCTTACAAAAGAATATTTGTTCTCCTCGCACTCACATTCGTGCTCATAGGGGTTTGTGTCCTTCTCATTATGATGCTCAAGCGAGAAGGGTACTACTTCTTTGTCCGTACCAGTAGTTGGGCAGCCTATACCCTCATAGTGGTCCTGACCTTATTTAGCTGGGATAACAGTATAGCCAGGTTTAACCTGGACCTTAGTAACAAAAGACCTATTGAGGGAATGTATCTCACCAAGCTGGAGGATCATGTCCTACCCATTCTTTTGGAGAATACTCAATTAGCCCTTAAAGATTCTGAGGCTACCGTCAAGTACCTGAACGCACTAGAGCAGAAAATGCTGGACTTCAGAAAGGAGTACCATACTAGCTCCTGGCTTTCATGGAACCTAGCTGACCATCGTACCCATCTGTTTTTAGAAAGTCAGGGATATAAAGCTATTCAGGGTGCTATACAGGTACGTAAAGCTAACCCCAAGTCGTGGGAAGGGCAACAAAATTCAGAGAGTGAGACATATTCTACCCTCAGATAACTAGTCCTCTCACGTTAAGATACTGTTCAAATCTGGTCTTATCTTCCTTAGTCTGAAAGGACCTTTTCTCTATGTACAGGAAATGGATAGAAGAAATGTAGAGGATATAGTAGCTGGCGGTCTGGGTCACTTTGTTAAAAGTTTCCCAGGGATAAACCCCTTTCTTACCTGAGGAAGTTTTTGCTGTGATAGAATCATCATCTATTTCATACACCCTGGGTTTGAAAAATCCCCTGGCCCTCATTTCCTGGATTTGAGTCCAGTAAAAAATAGGAATGATGAGAAAAAAGGTGAGAATAATTCCATACCCCACTATCCCCAAAATCTGAATTCTACTTGAAGAAAAGGATGTTAGTAGTACATATCCGATAAAACTAAATACAAGTGCAAACAGCATCCATTGCTTATCTTCAAAATGTCTTCTCAGCGCAAGTTTGAAGAGCTTTACAGGAGAAAGTGATATGGAATTAGTAGTTATTGGCATAAAACTATGGAATACGATGAAAAATACGGTTTGCTTAAAGGGTTCCTATAGAATGTACGTAATCCTACTGAAGTAGATGATAAAAATTTATATTATTTTTCAATATATATGTCTCTGTATGAAAACCCCGGAAACACACAGCTTGTTTCTTTCTGATGAAAAAATAGTAACATTTCTGGCTGCACTCATTCATCTTCCTGGCCTCAGGTGGGAAACTAATCCTAAAAAACATAGCTGGTCAGTGATAGATCATGATAGAACCCCCATACTTGACATAAGGCTTCCTTTAACATTCTCTCCTATTCCGGAGAATACCCTACTAAGTGAGTATCTGGATAAACTGGATGACATTCATCCTCCCTATCTAATAGCTTTGATACAAGCAGGAGCAGCCGCTTTGGGGTATGCTGAAAATGGAGAAATCTCTCTGCATAAGAATATCAAGAAGTATATGAAACGACATAAACGGGGCAAGGCACAGATCAGCTATTTGAATAGCAAAGGAAAATCTAAGGCGGGTTCCCGAATTAGGCTGGCTAATACCATTTCTTTTTTGGAAGAGATTAATGAGAAACTAACTGAGTGGGAGGAGGACTATGAACCAAAGAGAATCATGTATAGCTGCTCAGCTCAGTTGTGGGGCTTACTATTCAAGTCTAATATTCCTCCACCTTTTGAAAAAAAGGATGAACGTCTCATCAAGATTCCCAAGGATGTTCACATCCCAAGTCTGGAAGAATTAATGGCAGTCAATAAATTTGTCAAGAAAGGGAAACTCACCTTTCACGGATCTCATCCCGAACTGGAGGAGCTGGTAGCCCTGGATGCGTAAGCAGTCTATCTTTCAGCGAAATTCCCAAAAATGGTATCCATGATTCTAAGCAGCTGGGAATAATCAGTATCATTTAATTCTGACCACCCCACTTCTCTACATTCTTTCACTACAGGAAGCACTTCTTCAATCTTCTTTCTACCACTTGTAGTAAGAAAAATCTTGAATCGCCTTCTATCCTTCCCGTCTATCTCTCTTTTGGTGAATCCTTTTTTACACAGCAGGTCAATGATACGGGTTACCGTAGGCGCGTCTTTATAGGTCTTTTCGGCTATCTCAAATTGGCTGAGTCCATCGTGGGCATTCAGCACATCCAGAATTACCCACTGGTCTACCGTAATGCCGAAATTGGCAGCGGTAAACTTCCTCTGCATATACTGCTTG
>JBCDBC010001028.1:0-2678 GCA_039184535.1 Bacteroidota bacterium
AAATTATTTCAAACATGAAGATTGGTTTCCCATGGTGATTAAGAAAACCAAGAGTGGACTTAATATCTATAGTAAGCTCCCAAGTAACGCCAAACTTACAGGGGCTGAGGAGAAGTATGCTAGTATCCATGAATTTCGTAAATATGGTTGGGACAGCTGGATACAGTCTGTCTCGGATGAAGAGTTTTTTCAAATCCTGGAATCAGATGATCTATTTGTTTCAGAAAATTGGCAAAGGATTTCTACAGATTAGCCCCTTAGGGTAAGGCTTCTATCATTTTACATTTCCTTTCGGTTGGTTTCATTATGCTTGCCTGGGATATGATGAGAAAGAAGAAATCCTAAGCATATCCGCCTCTCTTCCATACCTATTGATAGCCCTTCAGGAGAAGTGGAGTAGGGGCGATTTTTCCTAAACACAGTAAGATTATTTCCACATCCCAAAGTATTAAGTTGCTGTGGTTGGGAGTGTTTTATCATTTCACTAACTTACTTGGACAGGAAGAGAGCAGAAACTACCAACCAAACAAGTAAAGAAACCCCATGAAAAACCTTATTTTTTTATTGCTACTCTTAGGAATTATGATCGCTCCAACCGAAGCCCAGGACAATGTTCCTTACCAAAAACCTTCACAGGAAATTCTAGATTTGGTAGATGTGCCTAGGGCACCGGGGGTATTGATAGATCATTCTCAATCCTACATGGTTTTGCTCTATAGAAATGCTTACAAAAGCATAGCAGAACTATCAGAAAAGGAAATGCGGCTCGGTGGCTTGAGGATAAACCCCAAAACACATATAGGAAGTAGAGTAACCTACTATAATCAGGTAGCCATTAGAAATCTGAAGGCAGGAGAAGAAACGGAAACCACGGTTTCCGGTCTTCCTGAGAATCCTCAGCTAGCGAATCTAATTTGGTCTCCTGAGCAGGATAAAATAGCCTGTACAAACACCACTACAGATGGAGTGGAACTTTGGGTAGTAGACCTCAAGCAGAAAAGTGCGACCAAACTGACTGATGCAGTGCTAAATGCGGTAGCAGGCAGTACCATCAGATGGATAGACCAGGAGAATTTGTTGGTGAAATTTCTGCCAACTGATAGGAAAGAATTGATAGACGGTGCCAGTACTGTACCCATAGGACCTACTATTTCAGAAAATGAAGGGAAAAAGGCCCAGAACAGAACCTACCAGGATCTCCTCGCAAATAAGAATGATGAGCACAACTTCGAGCAACTCATTCGCTCAGAGCTACATAAGGTGAGCCTGGATGGGGAAAGCGAGTTATGGATGGAAGCTGACATGTACAGAACAGTAAGCTTTTCTCCAGACAGAGAGTATGTTATGGTCAGCAAGGTGAAGAAACCATTCTCCTATCTGGTTCCTTATACAAGATTTCCCTCTTCCATAGAAGTTTTGACCAAGGATGCTGAAATGGTCAGTACGCTAGTGGAAGTACCTCTGATAGAAGATCTCCCTAAAGGATTTATGGCCGTAAGGCAGGGAAAAAGAAGTTTTGAGTGGAGAGATGATAGACCTTCCACCCTGATTTATGTGGAGGCCCTGGATAAGGGTGATCCTGCTAAGGAAGTAGAACATAGAGATGAAGTCTTTGAACTGGCACAGCCATTTACAGGTGAAGGAAAGAGCATTCTGAAAACCCAAAATCGCTTTCGACAAATCATGTGGGGGACAGATGACATGGCCGTGGCCTATGACCTGTGGTGGAATACCCGTAACCTAAAGACCTATAAGTTTAATCCTTCTGATGCCTCCAGTCCTGTTGAAGTAATAGGAGATAGAAATTATCAGGATAGATATAGTGATCCCGGGAACTTTGTTACCTCCAGAAATGAGTGGGGAAGATATACCCTGGCCATGGATAAAAATGAAGTCTACCTGATGGGAGCCGGTTTCACAGAAGAAGGGCAGTTCCCCTTCGTAGATAGGCTCAACATTAAAACCCTGGAGAAAGAAAGACTCTACCAGTCAAACTATACGGATAAGCTGGAAAGCCTAAGTAGATTCAATCCCAAGACTAAGCAGCTACTAGTGAGAATTGAAGCTTCTTCAGAATACCCCAATTACTATTTCAGAGACCTGAAGTCAGGGAAACTTACCCAGTTAACTGATTTTGAGAATCCCTTTGAGTCGATTCAGAATGTGCATAAGGAAGTAATCTCCTATAAGCGTGAGGATGGATTAGAATTATCTGGGACATTATATCTTCCGGTAGGATATGATAAAGAGAAAAAGGAGAAAGTTCCTATGATCTTATGGGCTTATCCAAGAGAATACAAAGACAAGCAGAGTGCGGCACAGAACACCCAGAATCCTAATGAATTTACCTATCCCTACTATGGTTCGCCTGTTTTCTGGGTGGCTAAAGGCTATGCGGTATTGGATGATGCAGCTTTCCCCATAGTGGGTGAGGGAGATGATCAGCCTAATGATAGCTTTCGTCAGCAATTAGTAGCTAACGCTAAAGCTGCTATAGATGCAGTAGATGAAATGGGCTATATAGACAGAAATAGAGTAGGAGCAGGAGGCCACAGTTACGGCGCCTTTATGGTAGCCAATCTGCTCTCTCATTCTGACCTTTTTGCGGCAGGGATAGCCAGGTCGGGAGCTTACAACCGTACACTGACACCTTTTGGCTTCCAGGCAGAGGAAAGGAA
>JBCDBC010001029.1:0-2678 GCA_039184535.1 Bacteroidota bacterium
CCCCCAGCCATTACACATAATGACTTCACCCGTAGTATGGACCTGGCATTTGAAGATGCAGTTAACAGACAACCTAATTGGCATAAAATCTATTTCAATATTCCTTCGGCAGAGCAGGAGAAAGGAACTATTTCAGCGGGGGTATACTATGATAATGGAGATTCCTGGTGGGAAACCAGTGATTATTTTTACTATCATCCGGAAACAGGAGCTCTTCACCACAGCATGACGCATGATGAAAAGCTCGTGGGTGAGAAATGGCGAAACTCAAATTATGCCATGCATGTAGGGAGTATTTATGGACTTCCTACTAAGATTATTGCTTCCATTTGTGCATTATTTTTTGCTTCCCTGCCTGTAACTGGATTCTTAATTTGGAGGGGAAGGAAAAAGAAGAAAAAGAATAAAAGACCTGTTCGCAGGCCTAAAAAAGTAATTACCTCTACTGAGGAAATAAAGGTAGAAGTGTTAGAACCTAACCAATCAGTAATATGATACAAACAGATATGATTATCATCGGTGCAGGCCCTACGGGTTTGTTCACTGTTTTTGAAGCTGGCTTATTACAAATGAAGTGTCATCTGATAGATGCCCTCGTAGAGCCTGGAGGCCAGTGTACAGAGATTTATCCTAAAAAGCCTATTTATGATATTCCCGCTTATCCAGAAATCTTGGCAGGAGATCTGGTAGATAAGCTTATGGAGCAAATCAAACCATTTACCCCTGGATTTACCCTCGGAGAAAGGGCAGAAACCCTGGAAACCCAAGATGATGGAACTTTCATAGTTACTACTAATGAGGGGACAAAACATCATGCTAAGATAGTGGTGATAGCAGGGGGCTTAGGATCTTTTGAGCCCAGGAAACCAGCTATTGACAATCTGGCAAATTTTGAAGGGAAAGGTGTCGCTTATGTGATAAAGGAACCTAACGTATACAAAGATAAAAAGGTGATCATCGCCGGAGGAGGAGACTCAGCACTTGACTGGGCTATTTATTTAGCAGACATCACATCTGAGCTGTACCTGGTCCATAGAAGAAAAGAATTTAGAGGGGCCCTTGACTCAGTAGAGAAATTAAGAGACCTGGCCATAGAGGGGAAAGTCAAGCTGATTACTGACGCACAGGTAGTAGAATTAGGCGGAAATGGGAAATTGGAGTCTGTAGGGATCAAACATAAAGATCCAGAGAAAGATAATACCGTACTGGAGGTGGATAACTTGATCCCTCTATTTGGAATGTCACCTAAACTGGGACCCTTGGCCGACTGGGGGCTAGAAATTGAAGGAAATGCCATTAAGGTTAATAATGGCTTGGACTACCAGACCAATATCCCAGGTGTTTTTGCGATAGGAGATATTAATACTTACCCAGGTAAGCTCAAGCTGATTCTATCTGGCTTCCATGAGGCTGCGATTATGTGTCAGTTTGCTTACCAAATGATTAATCCTGGTAAACGCTTTGTGATGAAATACACCACTGTAGGCGGAGTAAAAGGATTTGATGGCACAGTGAAGGAAGCCAAGAAGGAGGTAATTAAGACCCTTGATATAAGCTAATGGATACAGCTAATACTACCCTATTTCCTCTTTTGGTGAAGCAAGGTCTTGTTGGCCTGTTTCTCTTACATACCCTCCTGATTCAGGCACAGGAGAAAGTATATAAGATTTACTCCACAGCTGACCAAAAGGAGATATCTCTGGAAGCATTAGTAGCTGATGTTTCTGATGCAGATGTTCTTTTCTTTGGAGAACAACATGATGATAGTATGGCGCATTTTCTACAGAATGAGCTTTACAAGGCCCTCCTAGAATCGTATGGTACAGTTACTCTTAGCCTGGAAATGTTTGAAACAGACTGCCAGCTTATTGTAGATGAATATCTGGCAGGTTTTATAGGCAAAAGTAAATTAAAAAAGGATGGTAGGGCTTGGAGTAACTATCAGGAGGATTACAGCCCCATGGTAGAGGAGGCTAAAGAGAAAGGGCAAACAGTGATAGCTGCTAATGCGCCCAGGAGATATGTAAGTTTGGTCTCAGGTAAAGGGTTAGGTGAGTTAGACAAGCTCCCTAAGGCGTCGAAAAAACACCTTCCGAAACTCCCTATTTATACAGATGATCAAGCTTACTACCAAAGGTTTAAGGAAACCATGGGGGAGGTAGGCCATTCTATGGAAAATGACAATTACTTCTATGCCCAGTGTGTGTGGGATGCCACTATGGCTAATAGCATGTATACCCATTGGAAAAAGCATAAAAAGGAAAAGATTTTTCACCTTAATGGGCGCTTTCATTCAGATTACCAGCAAGGAACAGTCCACCAACTGAGAAGGCTAAGTCCCAAAGTTCAAATTAAAAACATAAGCTGTTTCCCCTCTGATGATATTGGGAAGCCAGATTGGGGTGCATATACTGAATTGGGAGATTATGTAATCATTCACGCGGATACAAAAGGGAATGAAGTTTCAAAAGGGTGACAAAACAACCCTAAATACGAAATTTTCTTAGAAACTGTTTAAAAACTATCTGATTCTTTTGAGCATAAGTCTAGTCATAGCCAGTGTAATCATGGTTTCTGATGTCTGAGGGAGGAATTCAAAGTCTTTAGCCAATCTTCTGTAGGATTCAAACCAAGCAAAAGTCCTTTCGACTACCCATCTTTTCGCCGTGGGCTTGAAG
>JBCDBC010001030.1:0-2676 GCA_039184535.1 Bacteroidota bacterium
ATGGTGGCTTCTACTACGGTTACATCATTCCTGTCCTTTACTACCACTGGACAATCTACCTTGTCTACCTCATCCCAATTAATGTCTCCCAAATCACAGGTGGCAGTCAGATTAGTCTTTCCCATTTTAATGTAGGCGATATCCATACCTACGGGTATCCATCTTCTGTGTTTAGGGACTGAAGCTTCCATACATATCCCTGCAGCAAATTCACATAGCGTACAAATGGCAGTAGCATGAACACCCTTCAGGTGGTTATGGACCTTTCTCCGGATTTTCATGGAGGTCCGCATATAGTTAGGACGCAGTTCTTCCACTTTAGGACGGATGGTAAGGAAGAAAGGGGCAGCTCTGGCTAACAAGTAAGAGTAAATTGTATTGCCAAAAGGTTTATTAGCCAGTTGGGCTTGTAGTTTGAGGAGTCTATTCATGGTTTTTGAGTGATAGTATTAGTCGAGATTTGTGCCATTAAACAAAATCTGATTAGAAATCGCAAAGGGAAGGTTTTACTTTCCAGGGTATGTTAATTGACTAGAGGGAGATTTCCTTTTCCCTGCTTTATATCTCTCCTTAAAAACCCAGGCATTCCACAGGAGGAAATTTTAAGAATACAAGATGCTTTCTCATGAGTCAGTAGTATTTAGCCTGACAGGTAAACATCAGGATAACTCACTTATCTTTACGGGCCTCTTCTCTGCTGCAGAAAGGTAGGTAGCTTCCTGCACTTTCAGAGACTGCAAATAGTCAGGTCCATTGGTCTCAAAGGGCTCACCACTCAAGAGGCAGTTTATAAAATGTCGCTGAGTTGCATACACACAGTCTCCGGAGAAGTTAACATCTTGGTATTCGTAGGTGTGTGCCTCTTCTTTTGCTCCTAAAGGCTGACTGCTGAGCCTCCCATCTGGATACAGCCTAATGGAACCTCCTAAGCCATCTATGAGCATTTCTCCAAAAGTAAATCGTGGATTTTCATAGTTAGGTTCGTTATACCTGTTTGCATCCCATAATGCTTCCATTCCATTTGCAAACTCAAAATGGATGATGGCCCAGTCTTCTCCTTGTATCACAGGGTTAAGTTTTCGCAGTCTGGCAAATACAGCTTTCACCTCCCCAAATAAATAGCGGAAGGTGTCAATGAAGTGAATCCCATTTTCATAGACAATGAGCCTTGGATACTCCCGGAAATAGGGCTGCCTGGGGATGTAGGCGTCTTCCCCCCAACCGTCTCCCATCCTTTTGCGGAAATAGGCAGTATGTACCTGACCGATTACCTCTTGATCAATCATTTGCTTGATTTCTCTATACCAGGGCTGGAAACGCCAGTTCTCATGTATCATGAGGCGAGCTCCTGACGGCTCTGCATGCTGAACCAATTGATGTGCTTCCTGGTAAGTAGGCGCGAGGGGTTTTTGGCAGATGACATGTATACCTCTATCTACAGCAAGTTTGGTCATCTCCAGGTGAGTATCCGGAGGCGTTATGATGTCTACAAAGTCAGGTTTTTCCTGATCCAGCATGTGTAGGTAGTCAGTGTAGAAATTTTGTATGCTGTACTGCTGCTGTACTTGTTTCCCTTTTTCCTCTCCCCGATTACATAAAGCAGTTATTTCTACCTCCGGAATCCTGTTCCATGCTTCATACTGGAAGTGACTAAAATAACCAGCTCCTACTGCTACGCCTCTAAGCTTTTTCATGTTCTATGGGATTAGATGGATCTACATTCAGCCAGGCTATGATGGAGAGAATAACCAGTATACCAGAAATGATGAAGAAAGTATCACTGGTCCCTGTCCATATGATCAGGTAGGGAAAGGCAATGCCCGTAATGAAAGAACCGATATTACCCGCCATGTTCATGGTACCTGCAACAGTACCAGCATGAGACTTTCCTACATCTACACAGAAAGACCAGGAAGGACTTAGGGTCATATCTGCCCCAAAAACTGCAAGAGAAAGAAAGATGACAGCTAGCAGAACTTCCTCAGTGGAGAGAATCCCAATAATGCCAATCCCTACCAGTGAGAATCCTATGATGGCGGGTATGGCTCTGGACCATTTCCATCTCCCTTTCTTGAAGATGTAGTCTACTAGCCAACCAGAGAACCAATTGCCAAAGGCGCCACATATGAGCGGGAACATCGCGTATACACTGGCCTGATAAGCATCTATCTCAAATCTTTCTCGCAGATAAGGAAACATCCAGGTCAGACAAAAGAAGAAGATAAAGTTGCTGCCAAAATATTGGCCCATCATGAGCAGCATGTTTTTTGAGCCAAGTACTTTGCCTACAGATAGCTTACCGGGAGTTTCTTCCTTTTGTTGCCTATGAGCCAGAATATAGTCCTTCTCACTTTGGGAAACGGAAGGATGTTCTTCTGGCAAGTCCCTAAACCAAAAATACCAGAGGACTGCCCATATAACTCCTACTGCTCCCAGAATGTAAAAACTGGACCGCCAACCAAAGGTGAGAATGAGCCAGGTTACCATGGGAAAGGCAAAGGCCGCGCCCAGACGTGAACCTGAAAAATTGATTCCGGTAACTATGCCTCTTTCTTGAAGAGGGATCCATGAAAAGGTGGCGCGGGAAATACCCGGAAAGGCACCAGCTTCTCCACCCCCAAACAGAAAACGGATGATAATGAGGGAAACAAAGTTTTTGACCATACCCGTCAGGAA
>JBCDBC010001031.1:0-2673 GCA_039184535.1 Bacteroidota bacterium
GCCTGGCTTAACTATGTGTCTGATCCAAATAATCAGACTAATGTCAGCATAGTGGAAAATAGGCTGAAAGGCCTCTTCCAAAAAATCCTTCAACTTCCTGAGTTCCACCTTCACTAATCTGCCTAACATGAAAAGAAGAAACTTTATCAAATCCTCCTCCTCTGTAGTGTTAGGCTCCGTGATGGGTTCTTATGGTGCAAGAGCATATTCTCAAGTAAATAATCGAATGGCCAATCTACTTCTGTCTATGGAAGACACTGACAGAGTCATGGTAATGGTCTTTTTTAATGGCGGAAATGATGGGCTAAATACGATAGTCCCGCTAGACTATCTTTCTCAACTGAACCAGGCAAGACCTAATATAGTCCAGCCAGAGTATTCTCTCCTGGAACTACCGGGAAAGGGGCTAGGGATGCATAGTTCCATGTCAGGACTAAAGCAGCTTTATGATGAGGAAAAGCTACTCATTGTGCAGAATGTAGGATATGATAACCCTAACTTCTCTCACTTCCGCTCTACAGATATCTGGATGTCAGGATCAGACTCTGATCAGGTGATCAATAGTGGATGGACAGGAAGGTACCTAAACCACGAATATCCCAATTTCCCTTTTGGGTATCCGAATGATGAGGCACCACATCCGCTGGCCATAGAAATAGGGAGTAATTCTTCCCTCCTCTTCCAGGGACCTGATACCAAGATGGGATTATCTATCAGCGATCCTTCCTTCTTTTATGACCTGATAGACAATGTAGAAGCTCCTGTTCCAGAAGGTAGAGCTGGAGATAGAATTGAGCTTATCCGTATTCTCCAAAGACAATCCGAGCTATATAGCACCAGAGTGAAAGCAGCTGCAGAGTCTGTTACTTCTCAAAAGCCTTACCCGGATTATTCATTGGCAGATCAGCTCAAAATAGTCGCTAGATTGATCGCAGGAGGTCTTCAAACGCGTCTCTATCTTGTTCAACTGGGAGGCTTTGATACGCATGCAAATCAAGTAGAAGCAGGTGATAAGACACAAGGGAATCATGCTTACCTCCTGAAGAATGCCTCGGAGTCTATCAAGGCCTTTGTAGATGACCTGGAATTCCTGGGTATTGAGGATAGAGTGATGGGGATGGTATTTTCCGAATTCGGTCGGAGAATCAGATCTAACTTCTCCAATGGAAGTGATCATGGAACAGCAGGCCCCATGTTTATGTTCGGCCCCAATATCCAATCAGGTGTACTGGGAGAAAATCCCGTCATTCCTAATCAAGCAAATAGCGGTAACAACCTACAGCATGAGTTTGATTACCGTCAGATATACACCAGTATTTTTGAACAATGGTTTTGTGTGCCTACTCAGGAGGTAGATGAAAGTTTGCTGGGCAATTTTGAACGCCTGCCCATTGTGAAACCAGAGATGCAGTGTAATCTGGCTACTTCTATAGATGACCATAGATTAGCCCAATCAGGCCTGAGCGTATTTCCTTCTCCTGCCAGAGAGCAAATTTTTGTGGAGTTTGAATCCTTAGGAGAGACTGCCAGTATCCAAATCATAGGGCTGGATGGCAGAGTACTCAAGGTAGCTACTCAAAAGCAATTTGCTGTAGGTACACAAAGTGTCCCCATAGACGTCAGCCAACTGGCAGCTGGAAATTACTTTGTCAGATATACTGGAAGAAGAGGGGTCCAATCCAAGCAGTTTATGAAGCTGTAAGTAGCTCTCAAAAAATTATGGCCCCGAATCACTTACAAGAAAGATTTTATTATAAGTGATTCGGGCCGTAGTCCACTATTCTCTTTGGGAGAATTTCCTGATTCAAGGTTTTACAAGAACATTCCACCGGATGCTTCCAGTCTTTGGCCGGTAATCCACTTCGCTTCTTCGCTACATAGGTAGGCTACTACGGGTCCTATGTCATTAGGTAGTCCGGCTCTTCCAAGTGCCGTAACTGATGACACATAGGCATTCAAATCCGCATTATCTCTCACTGCTCCACCGCCAAAATCTGTTTCTATGGCACCAGGGGCTACCACATTCACACGAATTCCTTTTTCTCCTAATTCCCTGGCCTGATACTTAGTTAGCGTCTCTATACCGCCTTTCATAGCACCGTAAGCAGAATAACCAGGTAGAGAAAAACGAGCTAAGCCTGAGGATACATTAACTACTGAGCCACCTTCTCTCATCATAGGCAAGCTCTTCTGAGTTAAGAAGAAAGGGCTCTTGAAGTGAATATTCATCAGTAGATCAAACTGTTCTTCGGTAGTCTCACTGAATCCAGCATGAACGCCTATACCCGCATTGTTTACCAGATAATCAAAATGAGCTGAGCCAAATTCACTCTTCAAAGTATTACCCAAGTTTGTGAAGAAACTATCAAAGGTAGATGGGTCTGCCACATTTAGCTGAAGAGCCGCAGCCTTCAATCCCATAGCCTGAATTTCATTCACCACTTCCTTTGCCAAATCATCCCTACTGTTGTATGTCAAGACCACATGATGTCCCTTCTGGGCTAGGCTCATGGCCATATCTTTTCCTAATCCGCGGCTTCCACCAGTTACTAATGCGATTTTTCCTGTTGTGTTCATAGCTAATTGTTTTATGATAATGATTCAAAGGTATTAGCTAGACGGAAAGGGGAACAGGCATATTTTATAGCTAGTAGGGTACATTTCTAAGATGCA
>JBCDBC010001032.1:0-2672 GCA_039184535.1 Bacteroidota bacterium
AATTACCAGTTTTACCGTTCCTTGTTTATCTATGCTGATAATCCCATCAACTTCTGTGTTTATGATGGCATTTAATTTATTCTCAGTTTCTGAATAGCGTGCTTTTGAACTCTGCAAGTCAGACAAATCCTGAATAATGGCTGTCCTTTCAGTAGTGTGAGTTCCCAGGGAAGAAAGGGTCAGACTTGTAGGTAGAGATTCACCATTTTTTGTGACGCCCTCTAATCTGATAATAGCCTCTCTTTGAGAGCTTAAATCTTGTGCTTGGGTTTCTAATGAAGGAAATAACATTGACAATGGTTGTCCTATGAGTTCATCTTTTTCATACCCGAATAAACCAGCTAATCCTTTATCTAGTTGGGTGATGTTACCCCTTTCTCCAAATACGAGTAAACCTGCATGGAAAAGAGAGCTATCGTTCATAATGCTGTCGGTCTGTTCTTCAATCTAAATTCCTAAGCTAAGGGAAAATTTCTTAGCAGTAGGTAATTTAAGTTACCCATTTGGAGCCTGAAGAGAAAAAGCCCAAAGAGGTACCTGGGATTCTATAGCCATTTGTCTGGTTTGGCTTTTGTGAAATAGTCTGCTGAAGATGCTTCTCTTATGAGTCAGCATAACCAGCACATCCACATTTCTATCCTTCACAAACTGGTTCAGACCTTCCACTACATTGTCATAGTCCAGCGTCAGGAAGTCAATATTCTCTATGGATACATCCCCCTCAAAGGCTTTCATTAAGATCTCCTGCTTGAACATATCCTGTTTTTCATCCTTTTCCCTTATGTGGACACAGGACACTTTCGCAGAGTAGGGCTTTGCCAGTTTAAGTAGCTGATCTATGATTCTAGGATCTTCCTCTTCAAAATTGGTCGCATAAGCTATGTGTTGGATAGGTTGGTAGGAAGTATTATAAGGGATCAGTAGGACCGGCTTCGTGGTCCGGTTGATTACTGATAAAGACGTACCCCCCAGTATTTTTCTGAACATTTGATTTTCTCCTCTCATACCCATGATAATGTGGTCTGCATGATATACTCTACTTATCCTGACAATTTCTTCTACCGTTTCTCCAGAGCAGATAATGTTGTTAAAGTTGATAGCATCCAATACTTCTCCTTCCAGATCACTCATGAGTTCCTGAAACTGGGCCATGACCCTATTCTCAGTTTTTTGAATGATGTCTTTTTGCATATAGGGCATAGAGTAGCCCCCTGCTATATCCAGTTTGTAAACATGTAACAGAATTACCCTACTGTTATTTCTAGCTGCGATAGATGTCCCGTACCTAAATGCGTTAATAGATGCCTCAGAGAAATCCAGAGGAATCAGTATGGTCCGCATAGGGGAGGAGACACTTTCCATCTTGGGGTAAGAGTTAGTATTATTTGCAAGTCCTGCATTCATAGTTATCATTTGATGCTAGCTGACAAGCTGGCCAATAGCTTCTTTTTGGAATGTGAGTAATGGTTTACTTGTATGTAGGGCCATCTCTTTTATCAGACTCTTTTCCAGTTCTGGTCTGATTATCTCTTTTTCGCGCTGTATCATGGTGAGGATATCACCTCCTTTCATCTTCATGAAGTCATTCAAGCCTTCCACCATATCCGGATAAGCCTGTAAGTAGAACTCTAACCCTTTAGTGTTAAGCTTACGCTGGTATAGGCCATTAAATAGTTCCAGCTGGAGCATGTCCCAGCCCTTATGCCCATTTTTTATGTGGATACAGGATATTCTCGCACCTAATAGATTGGTGAACTCCTGGAGCCTATCCAAAATCTCCAGACTATCCCCCTCAAAGTTAGTCGCAAAAACCACGTGCTCTACAGGTTCATATACAGTTCCCTTAGGAATGGTAAGTATAGGTAACTCTGCTAGTTGAATAACCTGAGAGGTGAGGCTTTCGATTAGCTGATCCAGCTTTCCATTTACACCTTCAGTTCCCATCACTACCATATCAGGTTTTAACTCTTCACAGATATCCAGGATGTTAGCCAGTGGATCTCCACTAGAGAATTTATAGATGACCTTGATATTTTTTTCCAATCTCTTTTGTACAGCCTGCCCATAGCTTTCCATATCCTCCAGGCTGGATGGGTCTCCAGCCTGCTGCGCATGGCTCTTTGGTAGTACATGGAAAAGAATGATCCATGCGTCCACTTGATCTGCTAGTTGTAAGGCATACTCAAACGCCTGATTAGCTACGTTGGAAAAATCGGTAGGAACTAGTATCGTTTTCATAGTTGTTAACTTTTATTCCTTTACATGGATGTACTTGTCCTTCAAAGAAAGGCAGGAGTTCATAGGATTGGGATGATGGCAGGCATTCGGAAGAATGACATAAGTCACTCTTAAAGATTTTTTTGATAGCAACAGCTATCTGAGGCTTTAAAAGGAACTTTTGTATGAGAGAAATGAGAAAAGTCATCTCTCTTCCTGCTTTCAGACATTAGCTGTGTCGGGATTTTTCTTCTTCTTGTTCTGTCATACCTGAAGAATGGAGAAACAGACTGTCATAGACAAAGGGAAGCAACTAGAGAAGGTAAGCTGCTACCATTGCGGAGAATCATGCCCCTCTCCAGCTATCCACCTGGAAGAAAAATATTTCTGCTGTGATGGCTGTAAAACAGTGTATGAGATTTTGAATGCACATGACCTGTGCACCTATTATGAAC
>JBCDBC010001033.1:0-2669 GCA_039184535.1 Bacteroidota bacterium
GGATGATTTTCTCCGAAAAGTAGCTTCCCAAAGGCCTTTCTCGCCTGAAAACGTGTCTTGGAAGACTCTACCTTCAAGCGTGCCAATTCTCTGGCCATGAGCTTTTGGAACTCCTCTTCAGGGAAAGTGGGTTCCAGCATAACTGAAGACATGAGGGGAAGTGCCGCTTCCAGTTGGTCAGAAACCGTGGAGAGATTTACTGAGATGAACTCATCATCTACTTCCGGATATAGCCATGCACCCGTTTCATCCAGCTTATGTGCCAGCGCAATACTGGAGTAGGACTGAGTGCCTTCCATCATCATTTTGGTGGTAAAGCCGGCTATTCCAGTAGCCTCTTGATAGGAAGATCCAGTTTGGTAAATGGCTTTTATGGATACGAGAGGAAGATCTCCATAGGGGATATAGTAGATGGGAATACCATTACTTAAGGAAGTCTTTTCATAAGTGGGTAATGAAAAGCTTTTTAACGGAGGGCTGGAGGGGGGTAGTGTTCTGTTTAGCATAAGGGTGTAGTAATGATCCTTTAAGGTTAATTAGCTCTGTTTTCGGGTAGATAGTAAAGGGTACTACAATTATTTTTATGGAAATATTTTTTAGCTGCTTCTCGGACCTGTTCCAAGGTAATGGCTTCATATATGGCTGGTGTCTGATTGATTAAATCTACCTCTCCCAGGCTATCATACATGGCCAGTGCCATGGCCTTATTCAAGAGATAAGCTTTCTGCATGATGAAGCTGGCAGAGAGTTTCTTCTTCATCCTTTCCAGTTCCTCTTCGCTCACTTGACTTACTTCTTCCAACACTTCTTCCAGGGCTGTTTCATAATCTTCCATTTCATGTCCCTCCGCTATCTTGCCATCTATGGAGATGATTCCGGGATGATGGAGTCCCCATGTGAAGGAAGAGGCTTGAGAAGCTATTTGCTTTTCTCTCACCATGCGTTGGTACAGAATCCCACTCTTACCATTAGAAAGGAGATCCGTCAATATATCTGCCACATAGTAGTCAGGATCTGACTGTGCTGGCATATGGAACATTTTATAAACGGCTGGAAAAGGTACTTTCCCTTCTACCTGTAAATGCTTAGGTTGAGTCTGTGCTGGTTCTACAGGTAGGGTTTTCTTTCCTAATTCTCTTCGTGGAATTTCTCCAAACCATTTCTCTGCTAGCCTGTAAACTTCTTCTGGCTTTACGGCACCTGCTACTACCATGGTAGCATTATTAGGTGCATAAAAGTGGTAGAAAAAGTCTTTTACGTTGGTGAGGGTAGCATTTTCTATGTGGCTTATGTCTTTTCCTATGGTAGGCCACTTGTAGGGATGTTCTGTGTAATGAACCGCTCTCAACTTCAAATGAGCATCACCATATGGCTGATTCAGGTAGCGCTGCTTATACTCTTCTATGACTACGCTTTTCTGAATATCCAGCTTTTCCTGTGAGAAGGCCAACTCCAACATTCTATCAGACTCCAGCCAAAAGGCTGTTTCCAACTGATTAGCAGGGACAGTCAAATAGTAGTTCGTGATATCAGGAGTGGTAAAAGCATTATTTTGTCCTCCTACGCGCTGTAGCGGAGTATCATAAGAGGGGATGTTTTTGCTCCCCTCAAACATCAGATGCTCAAACAAATGAGCAAAGCCTGTTAAGTCAGGGTTTTCATCCTTGGAACCTACTTTGTAGAGAATATCTACCACCACTTTAGGGACAGAATGATCTTCATGTACGATGATCTTAAGTCCGTTAGAGAGGGTGTGTGTATTGAATGCTATTTGAAGCATAGTTCAGCCTAAATAAGTGGTTAGTAAGTGGAAATATACATAAATGAGGGAGAATTCCACTGAGTTTATTCCTGAAGCGTATTCCATAGCAGATCCTTCAGTTCCTGCAAGCCTTTTTGAGCTACAGAAGAAATAAAAACATAAGGAATATCTGGTAGGTCGGCCTTCATTTCCTCTTCTAATTCCTCGTCTATCATATCTGACTTGGTGAGGGCAAGGACCTTGTTTTTATGGAGAAGTTCAGAATTGTATTCTTGTAATTCATTTAACAGAGTCTGGTATTCTTGTCGGATATCGTCAGAGTCTACCGGAATCATAAACAGCAACACGCTGTTTCTCTCTATATGCCTTAAAAAATGAATGCCTAAACCTTTCCCTTTGTGTGCTCCTTCAATGATGCCAGGAATATCTGCCATCACAAAGGATTGCTGGTCTCTATGTCTGATGATGCCCAAATTAGGGACTAGGGTAGTAAAGGGATAAGCTCCTATCTTAGGCTTAGCTTCAGAAATGACTGAAAGAAGGGTAGACTTACCCGCATTCGGGAATCCTACCAAGCCTACATCTGCCAGTACTTTCAGCTCTATGACACCTGTAAGCTCTTCTCCGGGAATACCTGGCTGTGCATAGTCTGGTGCCTGTTGGGTAGCAGATTTAAAGTGCCAGTTACCTTTCCCTCCTTTTCCTCCCTTGAGAATGACCAGCTCCTGCCCCTCATCAGTAACCTCTCCTATATATTCTCCCGTCTCAAAGTTCTTGATGACAGTTCCTAAAGGGACTTCTAGAATTTCATCTTTTCCTCTTCTGCCATGTTTTCGGCTTCCCTCACCTGGCTTGCCGTGCTCTGCCTTGATATATTTTCTATACTTTAGGTCCAATAAGGTCCATA
>JBCDBC010001034.1:0-2668 GCA_039184535.1 Bacteroidota bacterium
ACAAATCTCACTCCGTTCTCCACCAGTCTACGAGCGAGGAGGACATTATTCGCAAAGGAGGCTTCTCCTGGACTGGCTCCATACAGTTCTAATATGCTTTCAGGTTCCTTTGTAATGTCCATCACCTTAGGCACCTCTACCTGCATGTTGAAAGCCATTTCATATTGTGCAATACGAGTCAGAGTTTCTGGATCTCCAAAGGTTTCATATGCCTCTTCATTGATGGCGTTGATGGCATCTACAGAAGCTTCGCGCAGCTTTCTGCTCATACCCTCAGGATTATCCAGGAAGAGAATGGGTGCCCCTTTAGATCTACAATGCACTCCCTGATAAACGGTGGGCAAAAAACCGGCACTCCACACATGTTTACCGGCAGAGGGATTACTGCCTCCTGAGGTAAGTACAATGAAACCGGGAAGATTAAAATTCTCCGATCCCAGCCCGTAGGTTATCCAGGCACCCATGCTAGGCCTGCCTGCGCGTGCGTGCCCTGTTTGCATGAGGAGTTGGGCAGGAGCGTGGTTGAACTGGTCTGTCTTTACGGCTTTGAGGAAGCAGAGCTCATCCGCTATACTCGCCAAATGGGGAAGATAATCTGAAATCCATGCGCCTGAATCTCCTCTCTGCTTGAATTCTGCCTGTGGCCCTAAAATTTTGGGGACGCCTCTAATGAAGGCAAATTCTTTATTTTCCAACAAGGAAGGAGGGCAGTTCTGCCCATCCAGCTTGTGTAGCAATGGCTTGTAGTCAAACAGCTCTAATTGGGATGGGGCACCTGCCATGTGTAGGTAAATGACAGACTTCGCCTTCCCTGGTTGATGGGGTGCCTTGGGAGAGAGGAAGCGATCCAAATTCTGGGCGGCACTCATTCCTGTCGTGTCCTTAGCACAACTGTTTAACAAGCTCCCTAAGGCCATTCCTCCCAGTCCCAAACTACATTTCCGCAAAAAATGCCTACGCGTCTGCAAGGCAATATTCTGAAGAAATGCCTCTTGGGATAAGGGTATATGATCTTTTTCTCTGCTCATACTCATTCAGTTTTTCATGAGAAAAATATCCAGATTCAACATCGCATTGGCTACTACTTCCAACGCGTTCAATGCTTCAGGCTCTTCCGTGTGGCTAACCAGTTGAATGGTGGGAGTTGTTACTTCTGCCATCTCTGCTAAGGAAGCCTTGTACAGTCCTTCCAGAATATCCACCTGTTTATCACTCATATTCTCCACCATCATAAGCTCCAGTCCTCGCCTAATCTTTTCTTTTACGCCTCCCTCTGCTTCATCCATCCTCCCAGCAAAAGCTTTAGCAGCCTCCAGATAAGAGGCATCATTTAAAGTGACCAAAGCTTGTAGGGGAGTATTTGTCCGAACCCTCCTGGAGGTACAAACTTCTCTGTCTGTCGCATCAAAGGTCATGAAGGCAGGATAGGGATTAGACCTTCTGATATAGGTATAAACTGCTCTTCTATACCTGTCTTCCCCTTCACTCATATTCCACTTCATGCTGCTATAGGGAGCTACCCAAATTCCATCCGGCTGAAAAGGCATTACGCTGGGGCCGTACATCTTGCTGCTCAATAGACCTGCTGTAGCAAGGGTATTGTCTCTGATTTGCTCGGCGGATAAACGCACTCTGGGGCCCCTAGCGTATAGCTGGTTTCGAGGATCTTTCTCAAAGGCGTCCTTCCCTATTTCAGACTTTTGCTGATAGGTAGAAGAGAGAAAAATAGTTTTGAGCATCTGCTTAAGGCTCCAGTCATTCTCATGAATCATTCTCCAGGCAAGAGCATCCAGCAATTCTGGATGGGTGGGAGATGCTCCCTGGCTGCCCATATCTTCTACAGTCTCCACTATCCCTATTCCAAAGACCTGCTCCCACAACCTATTTACTATGGAGCGGGAAGTGAGGGGATGATCTTCATGCGTCATCCAGTTAGCCAGTTCAAGTCTGTTACCAGGCTGCCGCTTCATAAAGTGTAGTTCTGAAGGTACGGCAGGATGCACTGTATCCATTTTAACCAGCCAATTTCCTCTGTCAAATACCTGTGTGGTTCTTTGGATTTCCGCTGGTCTTTCTCTCATGATGAGCGTCTTCCCCGAGGATGCATTCAATAAGTCCTGGTAAGTGGTCTGAATATTTTTATTCTCTGGCATCTTCTGAAATCCTATCCAGTCTATGCTCGCTACTGTTTCTTCAGAGGTACTGGAAGAGAGGTGAACTGCGTACAACTCATGCTTACCGGCTTCTACTTTCTCCTGAAGAGGAAGCTGAAATAAAGCTGGTTGATTCTTCCGCTTATTCAAGTCGATAATAGCTAAGGTGGGTCCATTCTCATCACCTAATCTTATCGCCAGCTTACCGGGATTATTCCCTCGGGGACCCATTTTCAGGGTCAGGGTATTATCTCCTTCCTGGGCTAGTACATCCGGAATTTGGGCAAGCCCTCCTCTTCTCAGGGTGAGATAATGGTTGTCTGTCGATCTGCAGTTCAACGATCAACTCCGCTTTTTTGCTCAACCTATCCATGCACTTTCTGCGGATAAGAATGACGTCGCTCCCCCAGACGAAGATCGGCTTGATGTCCAGCAGCTATACTTAGAGTGGGATGCTTCCGAACTGGTTCGTTCCCGGATCGGTCGCCAGGAGTTCCGTCTCGGGAAGGAGCGAC
>JBCDBC010001035.1:0-2667 GCA_039184535.1 Bacteroidota bacterium
GATGCCATGGGCGCAGTTGGCGAAAAATTACCACTAGCAGGCTTCATTATTCTATTATTATTGATTGCACAATTTAATTCTTTCCGAAAAACAGCCATGGTTATTAGTACCATACCCTTAGGAATTATAGGGGTAGTCCTTGGCCTCCTTCTTTTCAATTCCTACTTTGGATTTATGGCCTTTTTAGGAGTGATCTCTCTGGCAGGGATTGTGATTAATAATGCCATTGTATTGATAGATAGGATAGAATTGGAGGAAAATGTACCTGGTAAAAGCCGCTACCAAGCTATCATAGACGCTGCACAACAACGATTTAGGCCCATTCTCTTGACTACTTTTACCACTACTCTGGGAATGATCCCGCTGTATCTAGGTGGTGGGCTTATGTGGGAACCTATGGCTATTGCCATAATGATAGGCTTGTTATTCGCTACGGTGATTACCTTACTCTTTATTCCAGTCATGTACAAGTTGCTGTTCCGTGTGAATGTGGAAGCTTAAGCGAAGTTCATGCTCACTCATGAGCAGATAATGCCTAATGCATAAAGATAGGAACGTCTATGTGGTCTATTGACGAAATACAGAAAGTATGGCACTTGGCCGCTAAACTGCATCATGGACAAGTCTATAAGGACGCCTCTAAAGGAGGAAATATGGCCTATTTGTTCCACATAGGAAGTGTAACCTTTGAGGTGATGACAGCGGTGGTTAAGGAACCAGAATTGAATGCTGACTTAGCCATTAAGTGCGCTATTCTCCATGATACCATAGAAGATACCAGTATAGACTTCACAGAAGTACAAAACCTCTTTGGGCAGGAGGTGGCAAATGGCGTAATGGCCCTCACCAAAAATGAGGAATTGGGGAGCAAGAGAGAGATGATGGAGGATAGCCTCCAACGTATCAAGCAGCAGCCTAAAGAAGTTTGGGCAGTGAAAATGGCTGATAGAATTTGTAACCTATACCTCCGTCCCCATCATTGGTCCAGGGAGAAAATGATGGCTTATAGAGATGAAGCTCTCTTTATTCATCAGGAATTAAAAGAGGGAAGTCTCTATTTGGCAGATAGATTAGAAAACAGGATATATGCCTACGCTTCTTTTATAGAGAATAGCGAAGAATAATCCCTTTATTAAATCCCATTATCATTCTCTTCTGGAATATCTGTTTCACCGCTCATAAATGACTGCAAGTATCCCTTACTAAAGTCTATTTTAAGCTCTACCCACATAGGTAGGTGGTCAGACATTTGGTGAGTTCTCCAATAGGTCTTATAGTATCTGGTCTTCTTATCTGCTTCCGTTTTATTGTGATAGGTATCAGGCATTTGATCTGCATAGGACAGCTCATCCTCCAGCCTGTACACATAATTATAGAAGTTGAAAATGCCTGCCTGAATATTCTCAGTAGGGACATACCCTCTAAAGGCTATCTGGTCGTAGAATTTGTTTTGAGGCACATTAGACGGAAGATTTCTTAACTCATCAGGAATGAGGAAGTTATCAGTTATTTTCTCAAAGGTTTTATTGGAGGGTTTGAAAATGTTGAAGTCTCCCAATAAGATCATATTGGGAGAATTGGAATGTGGATTATCCGTCCTTTCTGCCAGGAAGTCTGAGAGTAGCTCTATCTCTTTTACCCTTCGAGGGTCATCACTTCTATTTTCTCCGTAAAGAATATGAACTGTGGAAATTGAGAATTTAAACCAGCTGGTTCTGAGTCCTACTATTAAGGGGGTTCTGGCGAGTTGATCTTGTGGAGTATAGATGGTATCTCCATCTTCCGACTCTTCCTTAATGGGCGGTACTACGATCTCGCCTGCCAAACCCGTAAAGGAGAGTTTTCTGGAATCATACAAAAAGGCTAGTCGTTCATCATTCCCTGATGATCCTTCTGTCACATCTGAGAAAATAACCTTCCAGGAAAATCCGAGCACCTTTTTCACTCGATGGAGAGCAGCCAGATTTTCATTTACCTCCTGTATGGCTACCAGATCAAAATGATCAATGATTTCCGCTATATAATAGATGGCTTCCTGAGACCGAAATCCATAAGCCTTAGAATCAAAATCTCTGATGTTCCAGGTAGCAATCAAGAGGTTTTCGGCCACCTTTTTACTTGGTACTTGAGCTTCAAAGGCTTCCTTAAGACGCAATAATCCGTTTGAAGTTCGGATTCTTTCCTCTTCACTGACAGATTTTAAGTACTGATAATAAGGCATGATAATGGGGTTTGGGGGGTTCGGAGACATGGAGGGGAAGAAGTGCCTGAATTGTATAATCGAAAGAGAATCTCCGATTAACAAATCAGGCTTAGGTACATATCGGGTGTATTGTTAATGGGATAACCTACCTAAAGGTAACTGGTCTTGGGTTTTAGAAAGGGGATTGCATGTCCGTAATACTTCAACACTGTAGATCAATGACATGGGAAGTGATCAAATGTGATCATTTTAAGGAAAATTAACTCCTTGGAGTAGGACGTACCCTGAGGTTCTCGAAGGGTTATTTTGCTCCATTGAGCTTTGTCGTTTCGAGAGCCTCAACGACCTTGTTTGGTACATTTTCTAATTAACACTCTTGTTAATTGGGTTTTCAACCGTCCCTTGTTTCCCACCATTAAAATAGTGGTCTCGAACTCAAAAATGGACCGGCTGCTTCAGCTGCC
>JBCDBC010001036.1:0-2666 GCA_039184535.1 Bacteroidota bacterium
GCTAACTCCCCAAAAATCTCTCCCGGATGCAGGATGGCTTTAATTATCTCATCCCCGTCCTGTGTGTATCCTGCTATTTTTACAGCACCCTTATGGATGAAGAAAACTTTGTCAGCCTCATCATCACTCAGGTAAATGAATTCTCCCTTCTTAATGCTTCTTTTGGGTTGTTTATCGTATCTATCCTCGGCACCATTGACAGGACAAAAGCACTCAAATAAATCTACTTCTTCCAGGTACCAAAAGCTATTAGTGCTATTCATAAATGTATCTACTTACTGTTAGCCGTATCTAAGGTAAAAATTCTTTTTCTCCCGCCATTACTTCTACCTCAATCAAGTTGTCCCTGGGGGGAACTACGCAGGCAAAGTCTCCACCATAAGCACAATAGGGATTGTATGCCTTATTAAAATCCAGGACAATTTCATCTCCTTCTGGGTCTTCTACTTCTAAATATCTCCCGCCTCCATAGGTACTTACTCCATTAGTTTTATCCCTGAATGGGAGAAAGAGCATTTTCTTTTTCTTACGCAAAGCTGCCGGCCTGGGAGCATAATAAATTGTTAATTTCGATTTTTTCCCCTTCATAGTAAAGTGAAGCATCCCATATAAAATATAGGTTCGTTTTTTCTCTGCCTTGGATGTATTAAATGTATGAGGAGAGGGTTTCTCTACTCTTTCCAGTCTTGCTACAACCTTGAAGGAAGAATCTACTTCAAAATAGTTAAGCCCCCCAAAATCTGTCAGGTATTCATCCGGCACAGGAGAGCTGACTGTATCAGCGTATTTGATATCCTTATCTTGACGGTATGCTGCAAGCTCTTCCACGTAGGAGGTCTGCGCCTGCACAGAAGAAATAGTAAAGCACAACAGCAAAGAGAAATATGTGGATGTCCTTAACATGTGTATGATTGATGCGGGATACCTGCAAAATAGTGATTTAATCCGTTGTCATCTATTCTGGAAATCTTTATTTCGGTTTCTTCTACATCTCTCTCCACAATACTTTACCTCTTCCCAGCAATTTTCCCATTTTTTCCGCCATGAGAATGGCCTCCCACAGGTTTCACAGTTCTTAGATGGCAAATTGGACTTGGTATATCGCTTATGCTTTGATTTTGCCATAATAATATTTACCTCTTTCCTTGTTTCCCTACTGAAACCTTCGCCCAGTTCTGTCTATCACTGTTTACATGCTTAGCCATAAGCCTGCTAGCCTCAGATTTTACCTCCGGTTTATCCTTCATTTCCCACAATACTTTCTGCGCATGCTGGTAGGTCTGGTTTATGTCTACTACAGGTAGGGGATAATCTACCCCTTTTCTGAAGTGATAAAGTTTTTCTTCCAAATAAGTAGCTGTCCATGGTTTAAGGGCCAAATGGTCAGGGAGTGCCGCTAACTCAGGGACCCATTTTTTAATAAAGATGGCTTCAGGATCATGTTCCAGAGATTGCTTAACAGGATTATAAATCCTAAGAGTGTGTATTCCAGTGGTGGCAGCTTGCATATGAAATTGGGGGTAGTGGATACCGGGTTCAAAATCCAGAAACATTCTCGCCAGAAAATGTGCTCCTCTCTTCCAGTCCAGCCATAAGTGATGGGTGAGAAAGGATACTAGCATGGCCCGGAGCCTAAAGTTGAGATAGCCTGTTTCTTTCACGCATCTGATGGCAGCATCTACCAGAGGATAGCCCGTGTGTCCCTCTTCCCAGGATTTATAAGCCTCCTCATTCCATTCCACCCTGATTTGGTCATAAGCAGAGTTCATGTTCTCATACTCGATGCGCTCCTCCATTTCAAATTTCTGGATGAAGTGCCCCCGCCAAAGTAGTCTGGCGATAAACCCTTCCAAGGCTCTTTTCTCCCCCTGGCTGGTTAGTTCTCCCAACCTGTACATACTTTGCTGGAAAACCTGGCGGGCAGATACATTTCCCCAAGTCAGATAGGGAGAGATTCTGGCACAGCTTCTTCTACTTGCTTCCGGTTTTGAGATGTTTGCCAAATAGTCCGGGAATCTCTTCTTCAGAAATCCCAACATATATCTGTTGGCTATTTTCTCTCCTCCCTGCTGAAACCCTTCTATTCTCTCACCGGTTGATAGTGTTTCTCTTCGCTTTTGGAGAGGCTCAGGTAAGATTATTGGCTGTATTGAACGAAAATCAGGTGTAAAAACGGGCTTACAAAGGTCTGCTAGCATTACATCTCGCCAACCACTTCTATTTTTGCGTCCTCTATCCACGCCATCCATTTTAGCCTCCACCCACTTAACACTATGCTTCCTAGTCCATTCTTTGACCGACAAATCCCTTCTATAGGTAATGCCTGTCCCACTTTCCTGGTAAGAGAATATAGTGCCTATCTCTAGATGATTACTTAGCTCAGTCAGTACCTCCTCCACCTCACCCCTTAGGATTTCTACCTGCAAATTATAAGGAGCCAGGCCTACTTGCATCTCCATAAGGGATTCCCTGATGAATTGTATATGCCTGGCATCCATGTGCACATCCTCCATCAAAGAAGGCTCCCAAAAATAGACCAGGAGCACCTTGGCTACGTCCTGGCAGGCAAGGCAGAGGGGTTCATGATCTGACAGTCTCAGGTCACGCTTAAACCATACTATATTGATTAATTCTTTTTCCACCTAAGGGGATCAACTTCCTCCTAC
>JBCDBC010001037.1:0-2662 GCA_039184535.1 Bacteroidota bacterium
CAATTCTCTCTTTATCATGATATTTGGCTAAATATTCATAGTAAAGTACAAAAAATTAATAAAATATTTGTATTTAAAAGATAAAGGCTCTCTTTTTTTGCTTTACCCTGAGCAGTTGAAAGAGATGGCGCTGTCTTCACTTCAGCCATGGATATGCTGATTTGGGATAGCTTCTGGTATGAGAATGAATTGATCAGTCAGGAAAATCTCCACGAAGCTTTTAAAGAACCTACTTTATTAAATGGAGAAACTTCAGACTATGGCTTTGGATGGGGAATTACCAAAACAGGCGCATGGCATAACGGATCCTGCTTAGGGGCTAGAACCTATATCAGTAGAAATACCCAGGAAAAAACGGTCATGGCTATCCTGGATAATTCTTCCAATATCCATCTGGATGAGATCATATCTACCTTGAGAATAGCCTACTAATGCCTATCTTCAATCAAGATGAGCACTACCTCTCATATCCCTCTCATTTCTTCTATAGAAGCCTATAATGCGCATATCCAAATAGCTCCGCCGGCATTTCCAGATTTTGACATTAAGTCTTTTGAGGAGAACATGAAAACAGTAAAGCTAAGTATGAAGCCTTTCCGAATCCAGTTTTTCCAACTGGCTATTTTGACATCTGGCGGAGGAGAAGTAAGTGCAGATGGGAAGCTAATGGAGCTGGAAGATTATTCACTCTTTGTGCAGCTGCCTGGACAAATCATTACCTGGGACGTGCCTCCTAACTGGAAGGGCTATTACATAAGTTTGAAAGAAAGTTTTTATACAGTCCAGGTAGAAGGTTTTCGTGGATTGTATCATCTCCCTTATTTCAAGGAGTACTCTCCAGCTATTACCTTAGAAGAACCAGATGCAGAAAAACTCCTTGGAATCTTTTCTGAAATACATAAGGCGGTAAAAGAGAAAGGCCCCCATAGCTTAGCTATCATTAAATCCTACCTCAATAACCTCCTAACATTATCTATTCCTTCTTTTGAGAATAATCTAAAGAACTCTTTGCCTGCAAATGCTACTCGTTCTCTAGGAGAACAATTTAAAATCCTGGTACACAAGGATATTAATGAAAAGGTGGGGAGGTATGATGCAGAACCTCTAAAGGCTACCAGCATAGCTGAAAAACTCTTTGTCTCTCCTAAGTATCTATCGGAGAAAGTAAAAAAGGAGATAGGCGTAACCCCAACCTACTACATTCAAAACGCCCTTATACAGGAGGCACAGAAACTCATCCACTCTACTGACTTACAGGTACAGGAAATTGCCTACCAGCTAGGATTCCAGGACGCTTCCTACTTTAACAGACTCTTTAGAAAAATGACGGGTACCTCTCCCGGTAAGCTCAGACAGAACTAATTTCTCCCCAAAACAGAGAATAGTCCCATCCTTACCGACTTCCGTCCCATTGACACTCCTCAGTAAGGAAGATATTTGTTTTATCAATCATAGCTAAAACAATTAATACTACTCATCATGGCATTATCAGATTATTATACCTTAGGAAGATCAGGATTAAGAGTAAGTCATCTTGCATTAGGTACCATGACCTTTGGCTCAGAATGGGGCTGGGGAGCAGAAAAAGCCGGTGCTAAGGAGTTATTTGATACCTATATAGACGCTGGCGGGAACTTCCTGGATACAGCAGACTTATACACCAATGGAACTAGTGAAAGCTGGCTGGGAGAATTTGTCAAAGAAAGAGGGCTAAGAGATAAGGTGGTGATAGCTTCTAAATTCTCCTACAATGCGGAACCCGGAAATCCCAACGCAGGTGGAAATGGGCGTAAAAATATTCTTCGGGCAGTTGAGGGCTCTCTCAAAAGATTAGATACAGACTACCTGGATCTCTACTTCCTGCATACCTGGGATACCATGACCAGACCGGAAGAAGTTATGCGTACCCTGGATGATCTGGTAAGTGCTGGAAAAGTAAGGCATATTGGACTGTCAGACGTGCCTGCCTGGTATGCTTCCAGAGCCCAGAGCATAGCTGAGTGGAGAGGCTATGAACCTATTTCTACCCTACAGATGGAGTATTCTCTGGTAGAAAGAAATATAGAGAATGAGTTCATAGACCTTGGTCAGCAGCTAGGAATGGGAATGATGGTGTGGAGTCCATTAGGGAGTGGCTTGCTGTCAGGAAAGTACAAGCCCTCTAAAGGGGAGGTAAGCGGGGAAGGGAGACTGGCTTCCCTTGCCAATAGTGGTAATCCGGCCTTTGATAAGTTCACAGAGAGGAACTGGGAAATTGTCAGGACACTAGAAGAGGTAGCTAATGAAATCGACCGACCTATGGCAGCAGTAGCCATTAACTGGGTAGCCAATCAGGCAGGAGTTTCAAGTGTGATTCTAGGAGCTACTAAGCTCTATCAATTACAGGAAACCCTCACCTCTCTGGAGTTTCAAATTCCTCAGTCATTAATGCAGAAGTTGAATCAAGTGAGCAAGCCGGATCTACTCTTCCCTTATAGCTTTTTCATTCCTTCTATGCAGTTTATGCTCACAGGAGGGACTCAGGTGGGAGATAAACCAGTAAATTATCATAAGAAAAATTTCATTGATGCTGCTCCGGCAGAGGTAGAGTAATATGGCTATTCTGCTAGAAAAGGGCACTTTGATTAAAGTAAAAAATACAATAACAAAACTTTCATATGCA
>JBCDBC010001038.1:0-2660 GCA_039184535.1 Bacteroidota bacterium
CTCCTATCGTATGCTGCACGGCTACTTAGTGTAAGTTTCATTTATCTGTACTATGAATAAACTCATTCTCTGTGGATGCTTATGCGTCTGCCTGAGCAGCCTTTCAGCTCAATCGTACTTTACCGCAGTAGGAGCCCGTGTAGGAGACGGCATGGGAATTACCGTTAACCAACGAATTCTAAGAACCTGGTCCGTAGAAGGTATCCTCCAATCTCAACCCAATGATGTAGTCAGCACCACCTGGCTGGTGAAAAAGCATGTAGGGATATTCTCCAGAGGCTTTAACGTCTATTTTGGTGGGGGAGCTCATAATACCTGGGGCGGAGAAACACCTAATAGAGGAATAGATGGCGTGTTCGGGATGGAAATGAGCATCTCCCGAGTGAATGTTTCTCTGGATTACAAACCAGCTATTAACCTTCAGGGAGCACCTGTATACCAAGGGCAGGGAGCCTTATCTGTCAGGTATATTCTCTTTAAGCCCACCAAGAAGAATAAACAGAACTGGCGAGACAAAGAAAAGAATACCCGCCAAAAGCAGCGTGCTCGAAAAAAGGATAAGAAAGCCAAGCTCAAGGAAAAGGAGAAAGCCAACGGAGATAGGTCAGGTATAAACCTACCGAAAATCAAGCTGTAAAACGTATTCCATTTAAAACCCTTAGCGACTTAGTGTCTTTGCATGAGAATGTATTCACCCAAATTCGCTAAGGGATTCTTCTGGTGCTTATCCTTTCAGGCTAATAAGGAAGGTCTTACACCTTCTCTCATAAAGCTGGTTATCGCTTGTCTTGGTGAAGGAGTTAGTTTCTGTGCCCAGTTTCTCATAAAAGGGAAAAGACTTTGGGTGGCTGCTGCTGACAAGAATACTTTGGAAGCCTCTGGCTGTATAGTGGGGAATAATGACGGAGGTCAGCCAGTAGCTCCCATATCCCTTCCCTTTGTCGATTAGGTGGAAGTACTTCAGGAGTAGGGTAGTGGATGTATCCAGCCCCTGTTCCATTCCGAGCTTCTCCAACACTCCCCCCACCATGGTAAGTACCCCTCTTACTTCATGGTCTTTCTCAAGGGTATGGATCTCATACCAAATTCCTTCCAGATTCCTCAAATCCTGGATGTACTTTATGGCATGAAAAAGCTCATTATAGTCATCCCACTCGTTCTCCAGTTTCCAGTTCACATAGGCGCTTATGGGTAGATAAAGTTTTGGGTCAAAAGTGTTGTGTAAGACGAACTGAATATCTTCTCTGGTACCAATGATCTTCATATAGAGGTAGTTGGATAGAATGAAAATGGGGTACGCTTCTACTAAAGAATTGCTTCTAAGGGAAGGGGGTTGAAAGAAAATTAGGTGTCTTTAGTGGATGATTAAACTAAGCCCACCACCTTTGGCTAAGGCTATGAATTCTGATATCTCGGCCAACACTTAACCCTCCACTTCGCCCCTCCCAAAAGGGGAAATATGTAGAGGGAACTAGTTTTTCCTAAGTAGGTCTTCCAGTTTTTTAGATCTGCCGTAGAAAAGCTGGTCTTTCCCCATGTCCTGTTGGAAGTCCAGGGGATTGTCTTCTGGGAGGAGAGGCCCATACATGCCAGAGGGGATATAAGCTGTCCCTATGAACTGGTAGATCTCATCGTAAAGACCTTGATCGATGAAGTCATTCAGTACTCTTGCCCCACCTTCCACTAATATGCTTCCTACTTTTTCCTCTTTGTATAATTGAGTTAAGAGATCAGATAGCTTCCATTTGGCAGGCTTCATATACCTGAGAGTTTCTGTATTTTCTCCATCTTCATTGGAGATCACTAAGGTATCATGACCATCCTTGAATAGGTGTAGATCCTTATTTAGCTGAGCCTTTTTGTCAAATACTATTCTGAGGGGATGCTTCCCAGGGAAATTGCGCGTGGTTAGCTGAGGATTGTCTACTTCTGCAGTTTTTCTTCCTATAAGAATGGCCTGATGAAAGGCTCGTAGACCATGGGTAAATGCCTTACTTTCCCTTCCTGTGATGGCAACTTGCTGAAGTTGGCCCTCTGGGGACTTAGCCGCTATATATCCTTCAAGAGTTTCTGCCCACTTGAGGCTGATATAAGGGCGTTTGAGAATCTGATTCACAAAGAATTTTCGGAGAAACCACTTAAAAGGGAAGGGATCCTCAACTATGTCTACCTGTACGCCAGCCTCTCTCAGCCTATTTACCCCATTACCAGCAACCTTAGGATTGGGGTCCAAACAGCCTATTACGACTTGTGGGATTTGATGTCTGATGATAAGATCTGCACAGGGGGGCGTTTTCCCAAAGTGGCTGCAGGGTTCCAGACTTACGTAAATGGTGCTATTCTTTAGGAGGGATTTGTCTTCTACGGACCTGACGGCTTCCACTTCCGCATGTGGAGCACCTATCTGTGTGTGGTAACCTTCCCCTATGATTCTCCCTTCATGGACGATGACAGATCCTACATTGGGATTAGGTTCTACAGAGGTTTGGCCGAGGGCAGCCAGCTGTAAGCATCTTTGGAGGTATTGCTCAGGCATGGTCACAAAAAAAGGGCAAGCATATCGCACCGATCAAGCTCTCTACCGTTGCTTCCTTCCGGACCTGGCGGGGTTCAAGGCGATCTGGTCGTACACCTGCCGAAGGCAAAAGTACACTGCATTC
>JBCDBC010001039.1:0-2659 GCA_039184535.1 Bacteroidota bacterium
ATTTTGGCCTTCTCTTCTCTTTTCTTGTTGACAGCATAAATGGTCACCTTCGTCTGCTCATCATTGAGTCTTTCAATCACAAATTTCTCTCGTTTATCAGTTCCCCAAATCTCTACTTCCTTTGCCAGATATTTATAGTACTCCTTCGCAAAGTCTGCCAGCTTAGCTCTTCTGGCTCTTAGCTTCGCTTTTATGACATCTCCATTGATATCGTACAGTTCCTTAGGCCATGCTTTGAAAGCTTCATCAATCACCTCATCTGTCAATAAAGGCTTCATAGACTCAGCCATTTCAATCCAGTCCTTCTCCTCCATTTCTGTTATGAAGGTCCTGTCAAAGAATCTGGCATTAAAGCATAACCCCTGAATGTCTCTGATGTCATAGTCAAAGTTCTGGAACATCCTGGCTCCCCACTTTCTGGACACAAACCAGGGAATAATACCGTCTACTTTTAGGAATACCTGATCCCTATCTCTGGGAATGGGCTTATATACGGTATAGTCTCCTTCCTCTTCCTTGGCCCATCTCCACTGATCATCATGCCTATCCCAGTCTCCCAGCCAGATATCTAGCAACCTGGCTCTTAGGACTGCTTCCTGATCTACCTTGTGCTCATAAGTATCACGTATTTTTCTGAGCACCTTCCGAGATGATTCTATGTCCTTGGCATACCCAAAACTGGCTACATCGTCCCTGTTTTTGGCTGGTCTCTCTTCCAGTAGGTATATTCCGTCCCCGAAATACTCCTTAAAATCTCCTAATGCCTCTTGCTTAGGGACATAGTAAAAGTCAGGATTGGTGTGGTATACTCCGGCAGCTTCAGCCAGTTTAGGAACTACCCAGGCACCATATGGGTGAGCCATGGCTAACTCATCCTGGGCAAAATCCTGCACTACCGTACCGCGGGCAAATTCCGGAATAAGTAAGGTAACATCCTTATCTACCGAGCGCATGGCATACTGTTTTCCATTCTCATTCTCTAGCCTCAGAGATTTAGTCTGGATTCCTCCTCCCTTTTTAATAGGAGTCAGTTTACCGAACTTAGTGTTACTTAAATCCAGGGTAGGGAATTCCACCTCTGCTAACCATGCATCTCTATGAAGATCTCCTAACCAGTTTCTCTGTCCTTTCTTGGCTACATAGCTAGAATCTGCTACAGCTTTAACAGTAGCTGGATGATCGAAGCTATTATTTTCTACCTTATCTATCTGAAGGCTTTTGTCCTTGATTTTCTTTCTGAATAGAAGGTCTCCGCTTTTTCCATCTGCATGGGGCCTCCAGAATTCCAGCCAAACCTCTCCATTCTTGTAATACTGTAACCTGGAGAATCCATAGCCTGCATATCCAAACTCCGAACCACCATTTTTAACTATATAGGTTTTCTCAGAACCTGAGCCACTTACTATATAATGCCTATCTGCTTTTACGATATCCGTAATAGCGAAGCTTCTCTGATCCGTGAAGTATTGTAAACTATGATCATGTCCTGAAGCAAAAACCACATGCCCTGCATCATAGGTAACGTCCCTAAGGATATCCGAGAAGTGCATATTTTGGGGATGGTTCAATTCCTGGTTAGAAATTCCCGCATGCCTTAGGGCGGTACCTATTGAGCCTAAAACAGGTAGAGGAATGAATAGATTTTTCTTGAGTCGAGTTAACGGGAAGATGTGATCCTTTAGGGTGAACCAGCCTCCATGAGGTCCATCAGAGTAGATAGGATTATGAAAAGCAAAAATGAAATCTCCATCATCATTTTCATCTATCAATTCTTCCAAAACAGCTCTAAACTCATCTCTACTCTGAATTTTACAGCCCTTATTCATATTCGGCTCACTTTCCCAGTCTTGTAAAAACCACTGAGAATCCAGTAAGAATAAGGTAAGATCATCTTGGAGTTTGATCACTTTAGGATCTCCACATCCGTCTTTGGGATAAAGGACGTGCTTTTTCGATCCCAGATACGCCTTTGCATAATCAGCCTGTCTGATGATGGCTTCTCTTCCACCGGGAGACCAATGATTCCAGTCATGATTACCTGGAATCATATATAATTTCCCCTTGAAGTTTTTAGCTAAGTCCAGTTGAGCATTCATAGCACCCTCTGCCTCCTCTCTTTCAGGATGTCCTTCTACCGGGAGTCCATCAGGGTAAATATTATCTCCTAGTAATACTAGTGTACTATTCTCATCTTCCTTTTCAAGAAAAGACCCTAAAAATCTGAAGTTGTGAATGTGCTCTTCTAGAACTGTATTTCCGGCATCACCCAAGAGGTAAACAGTATGTTTAACTGAATCTTGATTGTTAACCTGTAAAGCCGGATCTGGCTTGGAAGATGAGTTTCTATAATGAGGCTTTAGGGTACTACATGAGGATAGAAGTACCAATAAAACCAACATACTTGTTAATCTAAGTGTGCGGACGGATTGAGGTGACATGCTTGGAATTAAATTTTATGGATTCTTGAAAGTTACTAATATAGGAATCTCGCCATTTAAATTTGGCCGAGGACCGGGCCTGGATGCTGACGCACCTGGCCCACCTCGAGCTGGAGCGCGGACGCACCGACGCCGCGGAGGGGTACGCGACGGGGGCTCTGGAGCTCTTCGACGACTACCACTACGCGCTGAAGGAGCTCGCGCGCGTGCGTTCGGCCCAG
>JBCDBC010001040.1:0-2658 GCA_039184535.1 Bacteroidota bacterium
AGATCAAAGTTATTAGCTGCCTGATGTATACGCCTCAGCCAGTCTTCTACTCTCCTACTTGAAAGAAGATAAACCTCAGTCCCTAATTCCATCATGTGAAATTTCCCATGGAAGTAGGCGGCGAGTTCCATGACTTCTATGGAATCCAACCCAATGTCATCATGAAGGTCTCCCTGAAGTCGGCTGTTGGATAAAGTAGAGATAAGGTGTGGGGCAATCTCCTGCAATCTGGAGGTGAATAGTCTTTCTATAGCAGGAAGAGAAAGGAAGGTTCTCATGTTGCAGGTAGTGAGATCTGGAACTTAGCCCCTGATTCTGATGAGTCCACACTTATCTTACCATGGTGTGCCTCTACTATCTGCTTGACAATGGCGAGTCCCAAACCTGTTCCATTAGCTTTTCCGCTTGTTACAAAGGGATCAAAAAGCTTACTTAAAATCTTCTCCGGGATACCAGGTCCATTATCTTGAATACTTAGGTAGACAAATCCATTTTCTCCGTAACTAGAGATAGAAACTTTAGGAGAATCCACTTTATGGTTTTCCATAGCTTCCACAGCATTATTCACCAGATTAACGATCACTCTTTTAAGCTTTTTCGGATCCCCCTGGCCCGTTAAGTCCTCTTCTGCATTTACTTCTATGGAAACGGACTTAGTACCATTACTTTTCTGAAGTTCACTTACGATCCCGTTTAAGTATTCTGATACTTGGATGGGTTCCTTGGCGAGGTTGGCATTTTTTACGAAGTCTCTCACATCATAAATGATGTCCATGGCATTCTCACTGGCGAGGAAAATATCATTTGTCAGATCTATAATCTCTTCAGTATCATTTGGGTCATCCTGGATGAGTTCTGTGAGAGATTGAATTTGAGAAATTGGCGTCTTGATGTCGTGCATCACCATGCTGATAGCTTCTCCAATAGCTGATAACTTTTCTCTTTGGATGAGCTTCGCACTTAACTCAGAGTTTCTGATGGCCCTAACAGCATTTTCTACAAATAAGTGAAGCAGGTAAATCTTTTCCTGGTTGAATATCTTCCCATTTCGAGGAATAGACAATATGCAATACTGCTCTAAGGGACAGATTAAGACGCCATCATGGAACTCAACCTTGGTCATTTTGCTGAAATCCAGCTTTTCCAACAGCCGAGCTATTTGTAGTCTTTCCTCACCTATCCCCATTTGGGTAACCATCTCAAACTTCCCTTCTTCATCAAATCTTCCCAGAACAGAGTATTCAGTACCCACATAGTTAGCTATCTGTTGGAGAATATTTACCAGCAGCGTATTCAGTTGAGTTTCCCCAAATCCAATCTGACCAACAATTTCTAGCAGGTGCTCAAGATTGGTAAGCCTGTACCAGTCATATACTCCCTTGGTGGCAAGCTGGAGAATTTCTTCCTGTACAAATGGCTTACTTAAGTAACCGACGTCCCCACCCGCTTGAAGGATAATTTCTTCTATGGAACGATCTGTAAAGGCGGTTACAAAGAAGATCTGTGCCTTTGGGTCAATCTTTCTTATTTCAACACAGGTTGTTAACCCATCCCATCCGGGCATTCTCATATCCAGGAAAATGACTGCATAGGGTTTTCCCTCTTCTACGGCTTTTTTTACTTTTTCCAGGCCCGTTTTTCCATTATTAGCTTCATCCATGAGAAACTCAGGATGATAGCTGTTCCCTGCCTCCTCTTCTATGGTCTCCTCTTCATCAAACAGATCAAAAGAGGCTTCATCAAGTCCTTGGTCCACCTTTTTCCGGGGAACCAGTATTTCTCTAATGCTATCTCTTACGATTTCCTCGTCATCAACAACTAATACTTTGGTATTATACATGGCTATAAGTCTTCTTGGCTGTTTGAAATCTGATGAACAAAATTTCTTCTCCAACTTTGATTTGGGTGCTAAAGTGCCTTAGCTTTTTTCTTGAACCTTGGTAAATCCTTTTCCATAAGTGGAAAGGTGAGGCGCACCTTAGCTCCCAGGTTTGGACCATCACTTGAAATGTCAATTTCTCCCTGATGGGTTTCTATGATCTGTTTGCAGTTATACAGGCCAAAGCCAGTGCCTGTGTTTTTAGAGGTATTCCCTTTTTCAAGTAGTGTGGGGCCTACTTGTGGTTCAAACCCAATGGCGTTATCCGAGATCAACAACTCAATCATAGGCTCATTCTCCAAAAGGGAAAGGGTCAAACTCATTTCTTTCTCTCTATCATCATGGACTTCATCAAAGGCTTCTCCTGCATTTTTCAAAATGTTGATGACCACCTGGATAAGCTTGGTCTTATCGCCGCTTATTTCCGGTATGTCAAGTGGGATATCCTTATTGAGGGTAATTCCACGTTTTTCAAGGGTTCTTTCCTGAATGGATAGCGCATCTTCAATGATATTTCTTAGTTTGACTGGAGCCCTTTCTCCCCTTTTCTTCCCCTTGACATAATGTCTCTGGATGTTTAGGATCTCCTGGATGTGGCGGGTAGTTTCATAAAGCTGGGTGCTGATGCCACTGATATCTGTCTGTCTTTGATTCAGACTTCCATTTAGGGCATGTAAAAATTTCAGTAATGCCTGACCCTTGCCTGGACCTAATGCCTGATCAATTTTTTCTGATTTTCCATCAAACAGTTTTATGAGCTTTTTTAGGTCATTTAGTTC
>JBCDBC010001041.1:0-2657 GCA_039184535.1 Bacteroidota bacterium
CGGGTGGCGGTAGTCGACGATCGGCTCGTCGGCCGACAGCATGCTGTGGCAGATAAATAGAGGAGTAGCCCGCATAGCCGGGGACTCTCTTTTCTGTTGTGAAGTTTTTGTAGGGTTGGCCATCAACTTTCAGACTTGCAAGTGCTTCATCGGGTGCTATTATATACAGGTCATTCAGGGTTCCTGCTTCCAGGAACTTGGGAACAGCAGTGGATTTAATTCCCGTACAATTCTGAGAGTTAATCGGAGGAAGAACTGCCATCCCGAACTCTCCCATTTGCCTGTCAGAGGGCATATTTCCTGAAACATGGTAGACGTATACGTCTTGGGTAGATCGGATATAATGTGGGTCTCCTTTGTTTCCGGTAATCTCAACAAGGGTATACTCACCTGCAGCCAGATTAGCAAGAGGCATAGGATCTCCATCCATATACACCTGAGTTCCATCCATCACTGCCATCACAATGGCATAATCATGTAGTGAGCTGGAGAATCCCCCTCTGATACATACATAATGCTGCCCCAACTTGGTAAATGGAATGGCTACGTCTCCTGCAGCTTCCCGGTTCCATGTTCCATTTCCTCTTGTATGTTGGGTACCCGCCATCACAGAAATAGGCTTGTCAGCCACTACCAAAGTTCCGGTTATATGATGATTTACCTTAGCGGGATAAAAGAGAATGGTTTCACCTGCACTTAAGGTGGTAGAAAAGGGAAGGGTAACTCCTTCCAGTGGAAAAGGACACTCATCTATGGTGACCACTGTGCTGTCAGTAGTAGCCATCACTGAAAAGAAATGCCTTTCTTCCTGCCTGGCATCTCCTCCCGCCCTTACGGGAGTAGCCAATCTGAAGTTTCTCCCTACTGCACCATTTCCCTTGAGATTGGCCAGCATCCTGTTAAATCTATTGCTGATTCTATAAAGAGGGGAAATAGGCACATCAGAGGTGATGATCAATCCTCTGTTAGCTTCTATGGTATTAATATTCTTTGAAGCTACGACATCCTTGGGGAGGGTAATTTCTCCAGGCTCGGTGGAGGTAATGGTAATCTCTTTCTGAAAAGATCCATCTGCTGTTCTAATATCTACATGAGCCGCCGCAAAGGCAGTACTGATAAATAGGCTATGCGGATATCCTCTTCTATCGTTTCTCCAAACCGCTGGTAAGTAATAGTTAATACCTGCACCCTCTGAACAGATTTGTATATCTCCGAAAGGACAGTCTGCATCTTCTTCATCTATCTCACCATCTTTGTCATCATCCAGGCCATTATTACAAATCTCTGCCACGCAGTTGAGAACTTCAGGTTCAATGACATTGGAAACAAATCTACAAGAGGGAATATTTATACTCCCTTGGTCTGAGGCTAATACTCTGAACTGAGTCTTAGTGATGGGCTTACTATAAACCAGAAAAGGGTAATACTCTCCCGGTATATCTATCCAGCTTTGACCTTCATCTTCACTTCTTTGCCACTGAAACTCAGGTTTGGTTATAGCTGAATCCAGAGAGGAAACGCTTAGAGATACATCTTCTCCAAGACAAACCACTTCTTTTCCCTCTATTTCTACCTTAGAAGTGCTGCAAGGCTTGAGAGAAATATCATCTATGGCTATATCATTTCCTTCGCATCCTCCTCCATTCACAATTGCCACTCTTAGGGCAGCTGAATTTTTAGCTATGTACGCTCCGGAAAGTTCTTCCCACTCCCTGTTCCCCATTTCTGTAAATGGTATGAGGGGTTCCCCATCAATTACTAGTTTAAGCCTTGGAGAGGGAGCACCGGCCTGCCCTATATTTTTTATCCATGCAGAGAAGACATACTTTTGACCAGCACATAAGACTAAGTCCTGATACCAAATAGCGGCATCAACCACATGATTAGGATCTGCTACAAGAAAGTTCCCATCCCCATGCGTATGATCCAACGCATTTCCCTTTAAGGTGCCCGTATTACTTAGATCAGTAGGATCAGAACTGGTAAAAGATCCAGGCTCTCCAGGACCATTTACGTAGATCATGTTCTGTATACTCATAGACCTTCCTACTACAAACCACCCCTGGTCTTTACATTCTCCACTGAGTGCGTGGTTACTCCCACGCCCCAAATCACTTGAGAAGGCAAAGTAGCCTTGTTCAAAATCACCATTCATTACCAGGTTATCTCCTAGTGCGGCACACACATTTCCGGTAAGACAGGAAGCTGTCTCACCACAATCAGGATCCTCACAGTCAATTAATCCATCCCCATCATCATCTATCCCATTATCACAGATCTCTTCTGCCAGGGTGTGGAGTAAAACCTTTTTACTGTTTGGTTCATATAGATCACTCCCCTTTGTAAGACTATAGTGGGGCAACACACATAAGAGAAGAAAAACAGGAAGGCAGGATAAAAAAGATGCATGAGATGCATAGGACATACCTCCATTATCCATGATAAGGAGGGACCTATCATTTTGGGAATTCAATTGATAGAAGGGGAAAACAACTTTCATAAAATACCTATCTACGGTCTGGTTACTTCCTTTCAGGCTGAAGCGAAAACCGTCCCCAAACATCTTTTTCTAATCCTACTTTTTGCAAATCAAAATGTAAAATGAATAGGTCCGTCTTTCCACTGATAAAGCATGATGAACTTACCTTAAAACTTCC
>JBCDBC010001042.1:0-2655 GCA_039184535.1 Bacteroidota bacterium
CAGGAAGCAAACAAGACCTTTGATTGATTTCTCTATTCTCATAAACACTTTTCTGATACAGCTATTGAGCTTATATTTTTGACACTATTTCCAGCAGAATGTCTATTGCCAGAGCTTCTTTTGACTTTAAGGGGAAGGCTTTCTCACTGCCATCTTTGTGAAAGATGGTAATCTTATTGGTATCATGGCCGAAACCAGCCCCCTTATCCTTCAGGGAATTCATCACAATCATGTCCAGGTTTTTGCGATTCAGCTTCCCAAGGGCATGTTCCTTCTCCTTTTCAGTTTCTAACGCAAAACCTACCAGAATCTGGCCTTCGGGTTTCTTTTTTCCCCAGCTGCCTAATATATCAGTGGTTTTGGAAAGTTCAAGTACCATTTCCTCTCCACTCTTTTTGATTTTTTCTGCTGCCACATTCTTGGGAGAATAATCACTTACAGCCGCCGCCATAATGACTATGTCCATCTCTCCAGCTCTTTCAAAGGTAGCTTCTGCCATTTCTCCTGCAGAAGTAACGGAAATTCTATTTACCCCTTGAGGAGCATCCAGATTGACAGGTCCACTTACCAGGTTTACTTCTGCGCCCATAGCTGCTGCCGCCCTGGCAATGGCATAACCCATTTTCCCGGAGGAGTGGTTGGTGATATACCTTACCGGATCTATGGCTTCGCGGGTGGGTCCTGCCGTTATGAGGACTTTCTTCCCTTTCAGTAACGGTTCTGAAAAAACAGCTCCGGCGGCTTCTACAATTTCTTCTGGCTCTAACAACCTGCCCTGCCCAGTCAATCCACTGGCTAAATAGCCACTTCCCACAGGGAGCACATGTACCCCATCACTATTCAGCGTTTTGAGGTTTCTCTCTAAGGAAGGATGCAAGTACATATCTGCATCCATGGCAGGTGCTATCATGACGGGACACCTTGCTGCCAGATAAACAGCCATGAGGGCATTATCACATAGGCCTTGCGCCATCTTGGCAATGGTATTTGAAGTAGCAGGCGCTATTATGATCAGATCAGCCCATGTTCCTAGGGCTACGTGCTCAGACCAGTTGGCCTCCCACACACCTGAGAATACTTCCTTACTGGATAAACTACTGAAGGTTAAGGGGGCCACAAACTCTTTAACTGCAGGTGTGGTAACTACCTTTACATCTGCCCCCGCCTTCACCAATAACCTAAGAAGATAGACGGCTTTATAGGCGGCGATACTTCCGCTTACTCCCAGTATGATCTTTTTACCGCTTAACATATTCACTAACAGAAAGATACTAGTTAATAAAAAATATCCGTAGCATCTTCTTCAGACACTACGGATAAATTTATTTCTTAATCATTGACCGATTAAAGGTCGTGCTCATGCGGATCTCTGAAGTAAACTTCCTCAGCTAGGAACTGCTCTAAGGCTATTTGGGTAGACTTAGGCTTTCTTTCATAGAAACGAGAAATTTCTATCTGTTCCTTATTCTCCATCACCTCTTCCAGATTATCGTATGCAGGTGCAAACTCAGCTAACTTACTTGTCAGCTCTTCTTTGATATCACTGGTGACCTGATTAGCTCTTTTACCAACTATCACTAGTGCTCTGTAAATATTTCCTCCTTTTGTCTCCAAGTCGTAGATATCTACTGGTAGGAAACTCTCTTTAGATAAGAAACTGCTTTCCATTTAGTTTTTTTGAGAATTTATGGTAGGATTCTTCAATAAGGAACGCAAATGTGCAAAAAATAATTACAAATTTCAATTAAGAATTTGTATCGTCTTCATCTTCCAGAATCTTCTCCAAGCTTTTCTTAGCTTTGGCAAAGATGGTTTCAGCATCTTTTAAATAAGTACTGTCAGGATATCTGTCCACAAAGTTCTGGTAGTGATCAAGCGCATCCAGGTACCTGTTTTTCTTTCTCCTCTCCGTACTTCTATCTGCCAAAGAGACTGTACACTTGAAAATCATAAACTCTGCCTCTTCCCTATACCTGCTATCCGGATATTCCTGAATGAATACCTCAAAAGCTGTTACGCCACCTTTAAACTGTTCAGTGTTATAATAGAGATAGGCTTGTTCCAAGGTTTTCTTAGCCAATCTTTCTCTTAACTCACTCAGGTAAGAATCAGCATCAGCCTTACGCTCAGACTCAGGGAAGTTCACCAGATAGTATTGAAACTGGTCTATGGCCTTCCTAGTGGAAGATTGATCCAGGTAGAAAGGGTCTGATTGGGTATAATAGCAGTAGGCTACCATATACAAACACTCCTCTGCCCGTGCACTTTTAGGATACTGTTTTGAATATTGCTCAAAATGGTAAGCCGCAAGCAAATAACTTTTCTGCTTGTATTTGCTGTAAGCTAGATGATATAAAACTTCTTCCGCACGAGGTCTACCCCCATAGATTGGGAGTAATTCTTCAAACAGGAAACCAGCCTTATCATAAGTCCCCCTTTCGTAGAAAAAAAATGCTGCAGAGTCTTTCTGCGCGATATCCCCTTTAGTGCTGTATTTTCTGAACTTGCGCATATCTTTCGAACAAGAGGTACTCAACAGCCCCACTACAACGCAGCTCAGTAAGAGTAAAGGCACTTTTCTAATCATGGCGCCAAAGCTAATTAAAATTTCTCTAATCTACTCAGGTAGATATGTACATCAACTGTCCTTTAAAC
>JBCDBC010001043.1:0-2655 GCA_039184535.1 Bacteroidota bacterium
GGGAGTTTCTGCAATCAGTTCTTCAAAAGATTGAGATGAATTCTCCCCACTTACAAGTGTAGGTACCGGATCACTGACATATACAAGAGCTACAAGTACAAAAAAACTGGCGATGAGCGTAAGGGACAAAAAATTAAGCCGCTGACCAGAAGGTCTTGGCTCCTGAATGGGTTGGTCATTCATAGTGTTTGCGTGAGGATCTTCTTCCTGGGGCTGTTCGTTAGGGGTGGATTCAACATATAGCGGTTGCAAACCATAAAAATCTGCAGAAAACAGATTGTTTCTTCTGTCTACAGATCTAAAATAAATCTGACCTTCAGGATCCTTCAACAAGGACCCTACTTGATTAATTTCATACTTGCCTGTTTCATTAATAGAAGCACTGACAGTCAGACTAATATGCTTAACTATCCTATCTGCTTCCCGCTGGGACAAGTGAACATTATTGATCAAATAATGAGTGAGTAATAGACGATGACTGACTTCCTGAGAGAATTCTATATCCACCACGGGGGGCTTTACCGTACCGGCATGCACCTCGTATTCAGCCGCCCGGTAGACTTTCCGGAAGGTTCCTACATCCGGGATGGCAAATGCCTCGAGTTCCCGAAATGCATTATGTAGATATATCTCTATATTCTTATTCATCTCTACAGTTCCAGTCTTCTTCTATTCCCTTGAAAAAACTTCTTTTGCAAACTTTATATATAACGGTTTTAGTACTAAAAAAATTCAAAATTCTAGAAAATAAATGTAATTCCTCCACTCACGTCCAAAGGCCTTTCAGGATAATTGAGCCACCTTTGAAATTCTGTTCCCAATAAATTATTAAGTCGCAAATATACAGAAAACCGCTCTATAATTCTATAATCAGCAGAAAATCCGACATTAACAAAAGCATTTCTACGCAAAATATCACCTGACCCGTCTAATGCCATTGGGGTAGAACCATAGAAGTTCATCCTTCCCTGAAGGGTCAGCTGATCATTCAACAAATAGGTGGCATACGCGTCTAATCTGATAGGCGTAGCATGGAAAAACTTCTCTAACTGAGAAAGAGAATAGTTATTCCAGGTAAGTGCGGCTCCTATTCTCAAATCATTGTCCAGGTCATAGTTAGCTTCTACATGAGCGCCTACCACTTCCATTAGTGAGTCATAGGCTACTGAGTAGTAAGCGCCATCTGAAGGGACTGTGTAGACTAAAGGATTCTCCACTCTTTTAAAGTAAATCCTACCTGAGTAGTCAAACTGCTGGGAGATATTTCCTTGTATTCCACCATAGACATTCAACTTCTCCTGGGTTGACTGTATCACAATATTTCTATCCAAGTAGGGGTTTTCCATGATCATATCATAGTACAGATGGTTTTGCATACCACCTGTAACTCCTGCTACTATGATGAGCTCTTCCGGTACCAGTCCGAATTTCACTTCGGCTATGGGGGCTATCTGATTACTCCCCTCAGTAACTGCTTCCTGTCCAGTACCAAAGGCATTAAACCTGAAACCTCCCTTCACCTCTAAGAGGTCATTTTGAAAGTGGATGGTAGGCGTAAAATCCAGGAAATTTCGACTATGCCCATCTCCTCCTAGTCTTCCGTTGGTAAAAGTCCACTCAGCATTGGCTTTGATGGAGAACTCATCCGTAAACTGATATGATCCCTTAGGATTAACCGTGAAGTTAAACTCCAGGTTGTCTCTAAGGCCATCATAATATCTCACGCGAGTACTCACATCGTATCTTAGGGGGTTATCCGTATCCTGCAGGGAGGTAATCCCCACAAGGGTTTCAAAACGGGTAAATCTCATTTTAATCTCTTCCTCTAGCTGACCCTCCGTGGCTCTGGGAAGGGTATCTGCATAGTTGAAATAGCGGGTATTATATAAATGCAGTCTTCCATAGAGCTTACTATCACTCGTCAGGAAAGAACCTGAAAGCGTTCCATAATTCTTTCTAAACTCCCTGAACTGAAGGCGATCATTATGGGCGGAATGATGCAAAAACTCAAAGCCCAGCCCTACATCCTCTATTCCGGAGCGGTTATCGTAAACCGCCTCTATCAATGGAGTGGTAAATCGTCCCATCCCTAACCTAATCATTCCATTGTACACATCATCGGCCACTGAGGTTTCCGGGGGTACTGGCTGAAGGTTATCAGGCTGGTAGTCTGTTTCTATGTAGTACTGTCTGGCGTTGAAATCTACCTGATCAGAACCCGGTCTTTTATACTGCTGAGCGGGGGGACGCATAGGAGGTTTTTCACTCTCTATTACATCCTGAATTCTTTCATTCTCCAAGACCAGAGAGTCTTTACCTGTTAGAGGATTATTCTGGGCCATGAGTAGGGAAGGCATTACCAAAGCTGCCATAACCACTCCTGCCACTATATATCTTTTCAAACGCATAATTTCTTTTGATAAGGTTGATGAATATTTAATTACCGGAGTTAAGTCTAGCCTCATTATTTCTCTCTTCTTCTTCGATTTCTGCCAGTCTTTTGCTAGCAGCCTCAAAGATGTCGGGGTACCTATCTCGCGTCTGATCTACTAAACTTTGAAGCGTACCTTTGGCCTGGAAAATCTCTCCCAGCTCATAGTTAGCTTCTGCTACTACCAGATATGTTCTGGCTTTCCAGTAATTAAATGAGGGATA
>JBCDBC010001044.1:0-2654 GCA_039184535.1 Bacteroidota bacterium
CCATTGGTTAATATTGACCGAATCAGTTTTGAAGAAAGATGGTTCTTCCAGGATTCCATTTATAAAGAATCTGTACCTACTCTTCATTTAGGGAAGCATAAAATAACCTTCTTTGAATGGGCGCCTGACTTCATGGCTGACGAATTGAAAGCCAAAATTGAGGAGAATATCCAATTATCTTCTCAGGCTGAATGGAGACCTAGCCTTGGACAAATGGCCTAAGCCTTAGAGGTAAAGTGAAAGTCTATCTTGGGAAAGAGTTCCTGAGTAGAGTTTAGGTCCCAGGCTGAAGTGGCAAGAAATACTTCCGCACCATGTTTGTCCACAGCCAAAGCCTTCGCCTTACGTAAACGGAATTCTTTCAGGGACTGAGTGTCCTCTGAAGTGATCCAGCATGCCTTGTACAAATTCAAAGGTTGGTAAATACAGGTAGCACCGTATTCGTGCTTTAGTCTGTATTGGATCACCTCAAACTGAAGGGCCCCTACCGTCCCTATGATTTTTCTACCGTTAAATTTATTGGTGAATAGCTGGGCTACCCCTTCATCCATGAGCTGATCCAGTCCCTTGGCTAGCTGCTTGGATTTCATAGGATCCCCATTATCCACGTACTTAAATAACTCCGGAGCGAAGCTGGGGATACCGGTAAAGTTGAGCACTTCTCCCTCTGAGAGAGAATCTCCTATTTTAAAGTTTCCAGTATCATACAGCCCTACGATGTCTCCCGGATAGGCTTCCTCTACCAAACTCTTTTTCTGCGCCATGAAGGCTGTAGGGTTAGCAAACTTCATTTTCTTGCCCAGACGTACGTGGAGGTAGTTCTTATTTCTTTCAAACTGACCGGAACACACTTTCACGAATGCCAAACGGTTCCTGTGATTGGGGTCCATATTGGCGTGGATCTTAAAGACGAATCCGGTAAATTTTTGCTCAAGAGGTTGAATGACACGCTCTTCTGTTTTACTCTCCTGAGGCTCAGGTGCTATCTGTGTGAAGCAGTCTATCAGTTCTCTTACGCCAAAGTTATTAATGGCACTCCCAAAGAATACTGGAGAAAGCATGCCTGCCTGGTACATGTCATTGTCAAATTCAGGGTATACTCCTGTGGCCAGTTCTACTTCCTCTCTAAGGGTATCCGCTGCTCTTTCTCCTAGTTCCGCTTCCAGGGTAGAATCAGATAGGTCAGTTATTTCAATGTTTCCTTCACCTTCTTGCTTTTGGTGGGCATCAAACAGAACCAATTTCTGCTCGAATAGACTGTACACGCCCTGGAAAGAGCTTCCCATACCTACCGGCCAACTTAGTGGGCAAACATTGAGCTTTAGCTTATTCTCTACTTCTTCCAGCAGTTCAAACGGATCTTTCCCTTCTCTATCCAGCTTATTGATGAATACGATGACAGGGGTATCTCGCATTCTACATACTTCTACCAGTTTTTCTGTCTGGGTCTCTACCCCCTTAGCTACATCTATCACCACAATCACACTGTCTACTGCAGTTAACGTTCTATATGTGTCTTCTGCAAAATCCTGGTGACCCGGTGTATCAAGGATATTGATCTTAAGTCCTTTGTATTCAAATCCCATCACGGAAGTAGCTACAGAGATTCCTCTCTGTCTCTCTATCTCCATGAAGTCTGAAGTAGTCCCACGCTTAATCTTGTTGGACTTAACGGCCCCTGCTACCTGTATGGCTCCTCCAAATAGGAGTAATTTCTCTGTAAGGGTAGTTTTTCCTGCATCAGGGTGGCTAATGATAGCGAATGTTCTTCTTCTGGCTATTTCTTTCTTCAGATCCATATACAAACAAAGCTTATAGAAAAGTCCCATTTGTCAAAAGACAAATGGGACTTAATTTATCAGATCCGGTATGAATTAGCTTCCGCTGCTAGTTCCTCCGGCGTTATCTTTATAGATTTTGTAAAGTCCATCTAGCTCAGGAGCTATAACAAACTCAGTACGACGGTTTTGCTCACGTCCTTCCTTAGTTTCGTTAGAAGCGATAGGCTGAGTATCTCCTTTACCAGTAGCAGTAAGACGGTTACCATCTACTCCCATATCTTCAAGAGCTCTAACAACAGAAAGCGCTCTTGCTGTACTCAGACCCCAGTTGTCTCTGTACTGTCTATGGATTTTTACCGGCTCACTGTCAGTATGTCCTTCAACAAGAATATCCAGATCGCCATTACTTTTCAGGATGTCAGCTAAAGTAGAAACAAGATCCTTAGAATCTTTGTCCATAGAAGAACGACCAGATCTAAACAGGATATCGTTAGCCATAGTGATGTACAGTTTTCCTTCTCTGTAATCAACTTTTACCTGATTTTCATCATAAGTTTCGAAAGCTTCAGCGATAGCGTCATGAAGGCCAGAGATCTTAGCATTGTTCTCTTTAACAGTCTCACTCAGCTTGGCAATTTCGCCTTCGCTCATGTTCAGGTTCTGCTGGAGTTTGTTAGAGTTCTCCTGAAGTCTTGCATTTTCTTCCTGTGAAGAAGCTAGTTCACTTTCTAAAGCACTCTTCTCAGCAGCAGCAGCAGCCATAGCTTCATCATATTTCTTTTTAGAAACACATGAGGTCATTAGAACTACAGCTAATGCCAGGGTAAATAGTTTACTCAAGTTTTTCATAGTTAAACAGGGTTTATGTAAGGA
>JBCDBC010001045.1:0-2654 GCA_039184535.1 Bacteroidota bacterium
AGTATGGAGGTACTGGCTTAGGCTTAGCAATCACCAAGAGACTGTTGGAACTTCAGGGTAGCGAAATAAAGCTAGACAGTAAAGAAGGGAAAGGTTCTACCTTCTACTTCACCCTAAAAGTGGGAGAAAGTAAGAAGAAGCAGGAAGACCTCCACAATCTTACAGATGACGAAGGCTTGTTACGGACCTTTAATGGGGAGAAAATTCTCCTGGTGGAAGATAATAAGGTGAACCAGATTGTAGCTTCTCGTTTCCTAAAAAAGTGGGGACTGGATATGGACATAGCAGATAACGGAAGAATAGCTACAGAACTGGTGCAGGAGAATGAGTATATGCTCGTGCTGATGGACCTGCAAATGCCTGAAATGGATGGCTATACAGCTACCAAGGTGATCAGGGAAATGGATGGAGAGAAATTTGAGAAGCTGCCTATCATAGCCTTAACCGCCTCGGCCTTGGCTTTAACCAGGATTAAAGTCAAAGAAACAGGTATGGATGGGCATGTTTCCAAGCCTTTTAAGCCACTGGAGCTTAATCATAAGATAGCCTTGTATGTACATGGAGACAGAAGAACAGTAGACGATTAGACCAAGTAAGAATATAGGCCTCTATCACAGCCAGCATTAATCTCTGTATTAATGTTGGCTTCACTTTTTTGGGCTGATTTAGTGTGAAAGGACTGCTGAATTTTCTCTATCTTTCGGTTCATAGAATAATTGACATGAATAAAGTTGTTACAGCAGCTAATGAAGCGATAAAGGGAATCAGTGATGGGATGACCCTCATGCTGGGTGGATTTGGGCTTTGCGGAATACCTGAAAATTCTATTCGTGCATTAGTGGAAGCGGAGGTTACTGGTCTCACATGTATTTCTAACAATGCTGGCGTAGATGATTTTGGCTTGGGGCTTCTCCTCCAGAAAAAGCAGATCAAGAAAATGGTTTCTTCCTATGTGGGGGAGAATGCTGAGTTTGAGCGTCAGATGCTAAGCGGAGAGTTAGAAGTAGAACTCATTCCACAAGGGACATTAGCAGAAAGATGTAGAGCAGCGGGAGCGGGTATTCCTGCTTTCTTTACTCCAGCCGGTTATGGCACTGAGGTGGCAGAAGGTAAGGAGGTAAGGGAATTTAACGGCAAGCCTCACATCATGGAATTAGCTTTTGAGGCTGACTTTGCCATAGTAAAAGCATGGAAGGGAGATAAACTGGGCAATCTCATTTACAAAGGGACAGCCAGAAACTTTAATCCTATGATGGCCATGGCAGGAAAAATTACCATTGCGGAAGTGGAAGAGTTGGTAGAACCTGGGGAACTGGATCCAAATCTTATCCATACGCCTGGAGTATTTGTCCAGAGAATCTTCCAGGGAGAGGCCTACGAAAAACGTATAGAACAAAGAACTACCAGACCCAGATCATAAGCTACTACTATGTTAGACAGAAACGGAATCGCTAAGAGAATAGCCAAAGAATTACAGGACGGTTGGTATGTCAATCTGGGTATAGGCATCCCCACCCTTATTGCGAACTATATCCCTCAAGGCCTGAATGTAGAGTTCCAGTCAGAGAATGGAATTCTGGGCATGGGTCCTTTCCCTTATGAGGGAGAGGAAGATGCGGATCTCATAAATGCCGGTAAGCAAACCATCACCTCTTTACCTGGAGCCAGCATATTTGACTCGGCTACCTCCTTTGCTATGATTAGGGGGAGGCACATTAACCTGACAGTCTTGGGCGCCATGGAGGTGTCCCAGAACGGGGACATAGCCAACTGGAAGATTCCTGGTAAAATGGTCAAAGGCATGGGAGGCGCTATGGACCTGGTAGCCTCAGCTGAGAACATCATCGTGGCCATGACCCACGCCAACCGTAAAGGTAAATCCAAACTCCTTAAGGAATGTACGCTTCCCCTCACAGGCGTAAACTGCGTGAAGAAGATCGTAACCAATATGGCCGTGCTGGAAGTGAAAGACGGCAAGTTCTGGCTGCTGGAACGCGCACCCGGAATCAGTGTAGAGGAAATTCAAGCAGCTACAGAAGGAGACTTAGTGGTAGAAGGAGAGATTCCTGAGATTCAGGTGGACTAAGATAAAAGAATTCTTTTCCTAAGAATCTTCGCGGCTCTGCGGCGTTGCGTGCAATAATTATTACGCAAAGTTGCAAAGCCACAAAGTGTTTTGTGGGTTCTATCAGCCCTCATTTTCCATTTGAGATGCTGACAAAACTATGCTTTAAGTAATTCTTTAATCCCCGGCTACTAAAAAGGTGATTTGCCAAATCCCATCTATTTTATTGAGCCCTAATCGGTGAGAAATTGGAGACCAAACAAACTCCCAATAAATATATCCCTTAAGCCTTCCATCTAGACTTTCTATGTAGTACCACAACTTATCACCAACATAATCTTTATTATTATTCTGAGCAGTTCCATACAGGGGGAAAGACTTATCATAATTCACTTTAACTACTTCATAAGTAATCTGCCCCAAAACTGATGAAGCGTGTAGGTCAGGCTTATTTCTAACATTAACTCTGGAACCAGTAACAGCCATATGAGAGAAGGCATCATACTTTCTATAATTTGACCAATCTGAGAAAACGTAAGGAATATAATAGGTGTTTCCCTTTTCAAAAGATCCCCCTCCTAGTTTGAAA
>JBCDBC010001046.1:0-2652 GCA_039184535.1 Bacteroidota bacterium
CTAATATTTTCCCCTTCCCTACTTCCTTCTCCTCCAATAATTCCTCAAAAGCTTTTTCCAGATTTTCTGCTTTCCAATCCTCTATCTTCTCAAATTTTTCTCCCATAGCCCTCATCAATTCTCTGGCCCCATCATTCCAATGCTTCTTCTTCATTTTTGCATTAAACTCTACAGGAGCATGGAAGAATAGTTTAGACTGATCTACAAAATCTGTCAGAAGGGTTACCCTCTCTTTCAATAGACGAATAACTTCCCATAAAAATCTGTCTGAGGGTATACGATATCCAGCGGCTTCCAGTTCCGGCTTTACCAGATTTGCTAACTCTTCATCAGATTTCATTCTGATATATTGCTGGTTAAACCAGTTTAGTTTCTCTAGATTGAAGTTGGTCGCAGAATTATTCAGCTTTTCCAGGTCAAATAATTCTACTAGTCTGGCTTCCCCCATCAGTTCCTCCTCATTACCAGGATTCCATCCTAGTAAAGCCAAAAAGTTCATCAAAGCCTCTGGCAGATACCCATCCTCTCTAAATCCGGATGAAGTATCTCCTGTTTTAGGGTCAGTCCACTGGGTAGGGAAAACGGAGAATCCCAGTTTATCTCCCTGCCTTTTGCTCATTTTCCCTTTTCCGTTAGGATTCAGAATGAGAGGCAAATGAATAAAGGTAGGCATGCTGTCTTCCCAGCCCAGAGAGCGATATAGCATCACATGCAAAGGCGTAGAAGAAACCCACTCTTCCCCTCTGATCACATGTGTGACGCCCATATGGTAGTCATCCACTACATTGGCTAAGTGATAAGTAGGCATCCCATCTCCTTTCAGGAGAACCTTATCATCCAACTGATTAGACTGAAACACTACCCACTTCCTCACCATATCATAAAACCTGATCTCCTCTTTACGAGGCATTTTCATCCGGATTACATAAGGTTCTCCAGACGCTAATCTCTGATTTACTTCCTCTTCAGAAAGGCTCAGGCTATTCTTCATTCTATTTCTCACAGCATAATTGTACTGTAGATTAGAGCTCCCAGCAGCTTTTAACTCCTCCCGCATGCCATCTAGCTCTTCCGGCGTATCAAAGGCATAATACGCGTTTCCCGAGGCTATCAACTGATCAGCGAACTGACGGTACATGTCCTTACGCTCACTTTGACGGTATGGCCCCTTCTCTCCTCCTACTCCTACCCCCTCATTAAATTTGATTCCTACCCATTCTAAGGCATGGATAATGTATTCTTCAGCACCCTCCACATATCTGTTCTGGTCGGTATCCTCTATTCTCAGGATAAATCTCCCCCCCACCTTTTGGGTATATAAATAGTTGTATAGGGCTGTTCTCACTCCACCTATATGGAGAGGCCCAGTAGGACTAGGGGCAAATCTCAGGACTATCTGATCACTCATAAACGTTCGCGTTCTTTTCTCAAAGGTATATAGCTACCAATTTTTTATTTAGCAGGCACAAATTTACAGGATTTATCGGCATGGGGAAGAAGCGATCAGATTTTTATATCTTTTCTTCCAAAAGAAATATATATGAAACGCTTCCTCTCCCTCCTTTTAAGTACTAGTTGTTTGTTCATTCACGCCCAACAATTGTCAAAAGCAGATAGTACTGATATTATGGCAGTCTTTGATATGCAGGAGAAAGCCTGGAATGAAGGGGACATACCCACCTTCATGCAGGGCTACTGGAAATCAGAACAGCTAGTATTTACAGGTAGTAGCGGCCCTATTTACGGATGGCAGAATACACTTGAACGCTACAAGAGAAGCTATCCTGACAGAACCATTATGGGGACGCTCTCTTTTGACATAGTCAACATGAGAGCAGTTACAGATGAGGTAGCATTGGTGATAGGAAAATTCTACCTGAAAAGAGACATAGAAGATGCCAGTGGGTACTTTACCCTGGTTTGGCAAAAGTTTGATGGGAAATGGCTCATCATAAGTGACCATACCAGCTAATGCATCATCTTAAATAGGAAAACTTGCATTTCTGTGGAAATTTTGTAGCATAGTAAGAAAAAGAAGATGGCTAGTTCTACGCAAACAAAAGCCCATAAGCTCGTTCTACACCGCCTGAAAACGTTTAAAGATCTTTCTGATTCCTTTAATGAGTGCTATCCCTTTCTGAGACTGGGATTCTATGAGCACACACATAAGAGAATGAAGAGCAGCCCTAACTCAGAACTGATCTCTGAGGAATTAACGCTTGAAGATGTATGTGAAGAAGTACCTTTCCTGGTAGTAGACATAGATCAAAAAAGAGTAGTGGGACAACTTGAAGAAGAACTACAAGATAAGCTGGGTTTAGGAGTACAGGTCCTAAGGTGGATCAGAAACAGGTGGAGCCAAACTGCCTTTAATGACGACTGGACCATAGAACGCCATAACCGGGAAGCAGAAATAGATGATAAGATGTTTGGGGAAATGTAGCCCTGATAGGGGTAGTACGTAAAAAACTTTCTCCACACGTGGTAGAGAAAGTCCCTAGCTTCTGTATCAACTACAATAATGAATAAACTTATGAATTCTTCTTGGACTAACTTTTTCTGTACTCTAAAATTCTGAGTTCATACCTTTTTATTATACTCATTTTAGCTGTAATTATTTCAAAACATAGCTTAAATAAATCATTTTGACAA
>JBCDBC010001047.1:0-2649 GCA_039184535.1 Bacteroidota bacterium
CAGGTTACTGGAACGAGTGATCATCACATCTACCAGATCTCTGATGGTAGCCTGTTTGCCTATCTGGTCATACAAATGTTCATCACTATCCTCTCCTAGTTCCATACTGAAGAGGCTGCTATCTATGATACTCTCAAACTCATTTTTTACCAAAATAGAGTCATCCAGGGAGAATTTTCCTTCACTAGCCTGTTCATATACTTCTATCATAACAGGCGTTTTCATGGTACTGGCAGCATGAAAGAGGTCATTCTCACGCATAAAGAGCTGGTCTCCGGGACGAGAAGTATTTATGTAGGCCAGGGCAAACTCACCTTCTACAGAATTAAACTTTTCCTGGATGGCTTTTTCTAGTTTGGACAGAAGACGAGCTTGTTTATCTTGGCAGCCGGTAAGCAAGAGGGGCAACCACAAAAGGAGGAGAAGTATTTTTTTCATTCCCGCAAAATAGAAAAAATCTGCTAATGCCCAGTACCCTTCAAGCAAGTCGCAACCCATGGCTTTGGGTGCCCAGCATATTCTTCACCCAGGGCCTCCCTTATACCATTGCCACCATTGTATCTGTGGTGATGTACAAACGACTGGGAATTTCTAATTCGGACATTACCCTCTACACGGGCTGGCTCTTTTTACCTTGGGGGCTAAGGGCCTTATGGAGTCCCATCATAGAGTATTTTCACACCAAACGCTTTTGGATTACCTGGATGGAATTAGCGCTGGGGGTAGCTATGTCCCTGGTTGCATTTTCTATTCCGGTTCCCTACTTCTTCCAGCTTTCCCTGGCCTTCTTTTTTCTGGTAGGATTCTCTTCCTCCTTGCATGATATGTCGGTAGACAGTTTCTACATGCTGAGCCTATCTATGAAGGAGCAGGCCTATTTCGCTGGATTTAGGAACGTATTCTACAGGATGGCAGTGATCTCAGCTCAGGGCTTGTTGGTAGTATTGGCAGGAGAACTGGAACAATACTATGGTGATATTCCTAAAGCCTGGAGTTTATGTATGGGCATAGTGGCAGTGCTGTTCTTAATAGCCTTTTGTTGGCATAGGGTCGTTCTCCCTCAACCTGAAGTAGAGCAGAAGCATGAATCTATACGTTCCTTATCCTGGGAGAAACTGCTGGCGCCCTTTAAAACCTATTTTCAGAAAGAGCGGATAGGATTGCTGATGGCCTTTCTCCTGTTTTATAGAGTAGGGGAGTCCCAACTCATGAAAATGATTCCGCCATTTCTCCTGGATGATCCCTCTCTGGGAGGTATGGGCATGGATACCAGCGCTGTAGGCGTGAACTATGGAACGGTAGGATTACTGGCTATGGTGGCAGGAGGATTTCTGGGAGGCCAGATTATCAACCGAATTGGATTACGGAAGTCTCTTTGGGTGATGTTTGCAGCCATGAACCTGCCGAACCTTCCCTACGCCTTCATTGCCAGCGTCCAGCCGGAACAGCTTGCCTGGGTGAATCTGGTCATCTTCCTAGAGCAGTTTGGCTTTGGCGTAGCCTTTACCATATATCTCATGGTACTTATAGTAACCGTAAAAGGGGCCTTTCAGACTTCCCACTTTGCCCTGTCAACTGGTTTCATGGTATTAGGCATGATTATCCCTTCTATGCTAAGTGGATGGGTACAGGAACAGATTGGGTACCAGTGGTTTTTTATGTATGCCTTCCTATGTGCGCTTCCCTGTATGTGGATTACCTATAGGATGTCTTACCATCCGGATATTCTCAAAGCGGGGGATGAGCCTGCTTGAAGCAACTTAGCCAAAATTAATTGGGTCTGTTGAGTAACCATTGTTGGGTTTCCTCAGTATCCCTTTCCGAAGCTAAACCTGCACACATCATGTTTAAAAACTATCTATTAATCGCATTTAGAAATGCCTGGAGGCATAAAGGGTATGCCTTTATCAACTTATTCGGACTTTCCATAGGCCTGGCCTGTAGTTTCATCATCCTATTGTGGATAGAGGATGAGACCAGAGTCAACAGATTCCATGAGAATCAGGAGACCCTTTATCAGACTATGAGGCATGTACGTTTTTCAGATGGGCAGGTATTTACCTGGGGTTCCGTTACCCAGCCCATGTCTTTAGCCTTGGAGAAAGAATATCCTGAGATAGAGCATGCAGAGATGCTTTCCTGGCCTAATGAGATGATCCTCAGAGAAGGAGACCAGGCCTTCAGGCAGCAGGGACGCTATGCAGACAGTGCCTTTTTCGAGATTTTTACTTATCCCTTCATCATTGGGGATCCTGTTACAGCTTTGAGTGATCCTTCCTCCATAGTCATCACAGAAGAATTAGCAGAGAAATATTTCGGCACAGACTGGCGGACTCAGGACATTCTCGGAAAGACCTTTACTGTTTCAGACATCTTCGTGAACAATGAGGTTTTTGACTATAAACTGACTGGGGTGTGTGAGAATGTTACCAAGCTGTCTACCCTGGAGTTTGAGTTTGTGTTGCCCACCGCCAACTTCTACAAGATGAATGAGTGGGTAGCTCACTGGGGAAATAGTGGGATGCAAATGTTTGTAAAAACAAAGGCACCCCTGGACCTCGAGTCCTTTAATGAGAAAGTGGTTGACATCATTAATAAAAATCAAGAAAACGCCAATGCTGAGGTATCAGAAAGTGGTTTCATGAATAC
>JBCDBC010001048.1:0-2638 GCA_039184535.1 Bacteroidota bacterium
CTAAGGGTGATGTTTTTTGATGATGTGATAGAATCCATAGAGACCTTTGATATAGAATCCGGTAGGAGAATAGACAAACTGAGAGACATTACCCTCTATCCTTCCAACCTCTTTGTGACCAGGAGAGATACGCTAAATGAGGCCCTGGGCCAAATCCAGTACGACCTTACAGAAAAGGTGAAGCATTTTGAGGCGCAGGGGATGTTCCTGGAAGCCAACAGACTAAAGGAGCGTACCGAGTTTGACATGGAGATGATGCGAGAATTGGGCTACTGTTCTGGGATTGAGAACTACTCCCGTTACCTCTCCCAAAGAGAACCCGGCAGCAGGCCTTACTGTCTACTCGACTACTTCCCAGATGATTTTCTGCTGGTACTGGATGAGAGCCATGTGACCATCCCGCAGATCAGAGGTATGTATCATGGAGACCGTTCAAGAAAGCTTACGCTAGTGGAACACGGATTTAGGCTTCCTTCCGCTCTGGACAATCGCCCGCAGAAATTTGAAGAATTTAATGAGCATGTAAATCAGACCATTTACATGAGTGCTACGCCGGAAGAATATGAGCTTTCAGTCAGTGAAGGAATAGTCGTAGAGCAGATCGTAAGACCTACTGGACTGCTAGACCCACCGGTCGAAATACGTCCTGCCATGACGCAGGTGGATGATTTGCTGGATGAGGTGGATGAAGAGGTGAAAAAAGGAAACAGAGTATTGGTCACCACCCTCACCAAGCGCATGTCAGAGGAGCTTACCCGCTACCTCCAAAATCTGGACATCAAAACCCGCTATATACACTCAGATATAGACTCCCTAGATAGGGTGGATATCCTTAGGGACTTGAGAAGAGGAAAGTTTGATGTACTAGTGGGCGTAAACCTCCTAAGAGAGGGACTAGACTTACCGGAAGTAGGCCTGGTGGCTATCCTAGACGCAGATAAGGAGGGCTTCCTGCGCTCCAGTAGATCTCTCATACAGACGGCAGGTCGTGCTGCCCGACATGCAGAAGGGCGCGTCATTCTCTACGCTGATAAGATCACTGACTCCATCCAACGCCTCCTGGACGAAACGGAATACCGTCGCACCAAGCAGCTCAAATATAATGAGGAGCATGGCATAGTCCCTACTTCCGTCAAACGTATAGACAAAGACATCTTTGAGTCGGCCTTAGGGAACCGCGCCAAGAACTACGAAGAGTTTGAAGAAACGGTGAGTGTAGCTGCAGAGGAGGCCGCAGAATACATGAGCAAGGAAGACCTTGAGAAAAAGATCAAAGCCATCCGCAAAGAAATGGAAAAAGCCGCCGAAGACCTGGAATTCATAGAAGCCGCCAGACTGAGGGATGAGATGCTGGCATTTAAGGCATTGTTGAAGGATAGGGGAGTGTAAATATTCACTCTCTCCCGTCATCGCGGTGGGCCTAAAACGTATGGACTAAAGGGTCAGCCACGATCTCGTAACTTTCACATATGCTGTTTGGAGAGCTGGGCAAAAGATTTCTTGCCTCCTACATTTCCAAATGGGCATACTGAAAAATATTTCACCCTTACTTTTTTCTGTAACTTCCCCTATTAACCCAGTTCGCTTATGCGTCTTCCAGGATTTTTATGTGTGATGTTTATGTGTATGTGGAGCCATTCTCTTTTCTCTCAGGCTTATCCTAACCTAGATTCTGTCATTACACGCTTTTTTGATCGCTACTCTTTTGAGGAGGAGTATCCTGTGAGGCTGCGCTTCGCAAAAAAGCCCAAAGGATGGACGGTCTATGAGGGAAGCTTCCTGGCGCCGGATACGGTCGTAAATGAGCAGATCTACTGGTCCTCTGCTTCCAAAAGGTTTCTTCCTTTAGGCTACAAGCCTGCCAATGCCTATCAGCGTACGCGAGATTTTGAGGTGAGAAGGTACTTAAGAGAATACCAGGCTGAGGTAGACCTTTTTGATCATACGCCCTTCTACGGCTATACCAACTGGTCCAGAGATGTGATTCAGGAATTTGAGTTGAGTTCGGAGCAGAAGAAGGATCCCCTATTTCTGGAAGGACTAGCTTACGCCTATTGGACAGAAGCGGTGGCTGAGATCAGGCCTACTGATCCCTATATTACCGGAACAGATAGCACAGTGGGATATGGCAAGATGCCCTCCAAAGCTTTCAAAGAGCTACGGAAAGGCATACAGGCAGCCCTCAATACTTATGAGAAAATTCCGGATTTAGATCCTGACTTTCTGATGAAGGATAGTACCCCCATTTCTTCCTTTCTCCCAAATGCCTATATGAAAGCGGCCCACCTGTTCAGATCTGTACGCGAGGATAGGTGGGGCAAGAATATGCTGAACAAGGCGGATTATCCTGAAGAGGCGCTTGAGGAAACACGTACACTGCTGGATGCGCTGAACAAGGAAGCTTTTCTCTTTTGCTGGGAGGAATCCAAAATCTATCCCATTTGGTACCTACAGCAGACGGAAAAACAGTACGCCTCTCTAAAGGTGATTTATCTCCCTCTACTGGATGAGGCCTACTATCTGGAAATGCTGAGAAAAGAACTCCCCACTTTTGGCTTTACAGCTTCCCTTGATCTGTTCGAAGATGATCAAAGGCAGTTTGTCTATCTGGAAGATGGAGATGGACGGAAGCCGCTAC
>JBCDBC010001049.1:0-2636 GCA_039184535.1 Bacteroidota bacterium
AGAGACTTTATGGAGAACATGCAGGTCGCTAATTCTGAAGATCAGATGTTGGCCAATGTAGTTATTAAGAACTTTTACAATCAACTGGAAGACTGTACACTGAGAGAGATTCTTTGGAAAAAAGACAAGGATAGATATCCTTTCCTTGAAAAGCAGCCCCAGATTCTTTCTTTGGTGAATGATTGTGAGCAAGGCACTCGCTGAAACAATGTTTTTTATCTTTGCGTTTAGATTCTGTAAAAAGAATAAGCGATAGAACCTTATGGCGGAGGCAAAGACAACGAACTTAGAAAAGCTGATAATCATAGGAGACCGGGTACTCGTCAGACCCAGGTCTCACTCAGAAACCACTCAAAGTGGATTATATCTTCCTCCAGGAGTCATGGAGAGAGAGAAAATTCAAAGTGGGTATATTATTAAGGTTGGCCCAGGCTATCCTATTCCTAGTCCTACAGAAGATGAGCCCTGGAAAGATATTCAGGACAGCATTAAATACATCCCACTTCAGGCACAGGAAGGAGATCTGGCTATCTACCTCCAAAAAGGTGCGGTAGAAGTCATGTACCAGAATGAGAAATTTGTGATAGTTCCTCAGCAATCCATTCTCATGTTGGAGAGAGATGAGGGCTTATTTGAATAACAGTAGGTGATAGTATTGAATAGTTCATGTAGAGACGAAAAATCTTTCGTCTTGGCTATTTGGGTCCCTCTACCCATTTTTTATCAGTACATCTGTGGCTATGAGAATATCAATGTGTGAGTTTACATTTTTTCAAAGCCATTACCCCTCTTTACTTATCCTCTCATAAATTTTTCAGAAATTAGTGTTTCAGAATTGGTCTTACTAATTTCTGATGATTTGAAACTTTTGCTAAAATTTTTCGTCAAACAGATACCTTTGGCGTAAAAAATTAGCAAATAATTTTGCGTAACTCAACTTTATTTAGCATTTTTATGAAGAGATTTTCGTTCCTGCTAATTTTTATGGCATTCGGATTAATGATTTCCTGCGAAAATTCCGGGGAATCTGAAGGAGATGTTTCTGAGGCTGATATACTGATAGAGACGGACAATGGAGAGATTTATATCAAGCTGTATGATGAAACACCCAGACATAAAGAGAATTTTCTCAAGCTGGCGGGAGAGGGGTTTTTTGACGGGATGAGCTTTCACAGAGTGATCAGGAACTTTATGGTACAGACGGGTGATCCCAGAACCATAGAAGGGAGCACAGCAGAAGGAGACGATGCGGGGTATAGATTGGAAGAAGAAATCAACATGGAGTTCATCCATACAGAAGGTAAGGTAGCAGCCGCCAGATATCCAGATGAGGTTAACCCTAAGTGGGAGTCTTCCAGCAGTCAGTTTTACATAGTTACGGGCGGTACTGTAACAGAAGAGAACCTGGATATAGCAGAAGAATACTATTCATCAAATTTGCAGAATAAACTATATGTAGAGTACAAGGAGAAGTTAGATGCGGGAGAAGTGGAAGGTGATTTTAATGACTATCTGGCTGACATAGGATTTATCTATCCAGCCTACACAGAAGCTCAGAGAATCGCCTATAGAGGAAAAAGAGGAACGCCAAATCTGGATTTTCAATACACCATTTTTGGAGAAGTAGTGAAAGGAATGGATGTGGTGAGGACCATAGAAATGTTGCCCACCACCGGCACTGAAAATTTTAATGTGCCAACCAAGACAGTCCGCATGATTTCTGTCAAACCCATCAATCAATAATTACAACCTACACCCAAAACAACATTTTATTTCAACAAAGAGAGACATGGCCAACGACATCAGACAAGAAAAGCTCAAATCTTTACAGGTTACAGTAGATAAACTGGAGAAGACATATGGCAAGGGTATCGTCATGAAACTGAGTGATGATCCAAATGTAGATGTACCCGCCCTTTCTACCGGTTCCCTTAGTCTGGACATAGCCCTGGGAATAGGCGGTTTGCCAAGAGGAAGAGTCATAGAGATTTACGGACCTGAATCTTCCGGTAAAACCACCCTCGCCATGCACGTGATCGCACAAGCACAAAAAGCTGGTGGCCTGGCAGCCTTCATAGATGCAGAACATGCTTTTGACAGAGTATATGCCGAGAAGCTCGGAATAGATACAGAGAACCTTTACGTTTCTCAGCCTGACTACGGTGAGCAGGCCCTGGAAATTGCAGAGTACATGATTCGTTCTAACGCCATAGATGTGGTGGTAGTGGACTCTGTAGCAGCCTTAACACCCAAGGCGGAGATAGAAGGAGAAATGGGCGACTCCAAGATGGGGCTTCAAGCAAGACTGATGTCTCAAGCATTACGTAAGCTTACAGCCGCCATTGCCAAGACTAACTGTATCTGTATTTTCATCAACCAGCTTCGTGAGAAGATTGGAGTGATGTTCGGAAACCCTGAAACCACTACTGGTGGTAATGCATTGAAGTTTTATTCCTCAGTAAGACTGGATATTCGTCGTTCCAGCCAAATTAAGGAAGGAACAGAAAGCATAGGGAATAGAGTGAGAGTGAAAGTGGTGAAGAACAAAGTTTCGCCTCCTTTCCGTATAGCGGAATTTGACATTATGTTCGGTGAAGGGATCTCTCATGCAGGAGAGGTACTTGACTTAGCTGTGG
>JBCDBC010001050.1:0-2634 GCA_039184535.1 Bacteroidota bacterium
AGGAGTAGCTGTATGCTCTGGTGAAGAAGTTTCCTCCACCTCAGGGACCGCTTGTTCATTTACTTGTGTAGAAATCTCCTCTTCAACTGTAGGTATTACATTCTCCTGAGGCAGCTCTACCATTACAGGCGCTTGGCTTACTTCTTCCTGCTCTTTTAGGAAAGTGCTTCCTTCCACAGCAGGCGTTTCTGCTACAGTTTCTTCTAAACTCTCTTTCTCGACCGGTTTTTCAGGAATGGGGCTTACAGGAACTGCCAATTGAACCTTAGGTACAGATGGTTCATCTACTACTGGACTTACATCAACTTCATTTTCTTCGGCTTCATCAAAGGCTTTGGCTTTGTCATACAGATCGTCAAGATCCAGTTTCCGATTTGAAGGTAAGGTAGTGGATTTAATAGGGACTATGAGAGGATCTTCCTCTGGTACCATGTAATCCTGAGAGTTCTCCTCTTCTCTTCCCAGTAATCTATTTACAGATCCAGAAAGCTTTTTCCGGACTTCTACTTTATTTTCCGTGTTTAGTGATGGGAGCTTTACATTTATCTTGGGGAGAGAGACTTCTTTCCCGTTCTGTGAAGCAAAATATACCCAGGCACCAAATCCAACTGCTCCTAATGCAATAATTCCTACAGCAAGGTCCAACCAGATTTCTAAATCCATCATGGACGGTCAATTTGTTTTCTCACCTAGACCCTCAGTCATAAGGTTTTTATATCTGGAGAGTGGCTAAATCACTCTCTTGGTAGAGTTGGGGCGCGTCAATGTTAGGCTCACTGTTTCCTACCCCACTAATTTCCTGCCAATATTTCTCTCCGTTCAAGGCTTGAAAAACAATACAAAATTTATATTTCTGCTCTCTTATGCTTTCACCTCTTAAAAACAGGGTCATGCTTGTGCCCTGCGGATAGTCTTCAGGTAGCGGTTGATCATTCTCAGCATGTGGTAAATAGTTGATTGAAACCTCATTCCCTTCCACAGGTACTATATCCACTAGGCTTAACAAGCTACCTGTATTTCTGAGAATTAACTGGATAATTTCGGCTCCTTTTTGTTTGCGTAAAATTATCCGTTCTGTCACCAAAGCGGGTGTAGTAGTGAGGTTATACAAGTCTTCTTCTATCACAAATGTCGTTTTCCTACTTTCTGAAAATCTGAGAAAAAATCTAAACAACAATCCTCCTAGTATTAATGCGCTTGATAAAACAATGATTATCTGGATAGATATCTCCCATAGTGAAGCCGACATAAGATCAAGGTTGTAGTGTACTTTTCAGCAATTTAATAAATAAATGAATTTATCATTAATAAACGTTTCTATTCTTTGATTATTCAAAAGAAATACTACTTGTTTTAACTTTATTGTCGCCAGTAAAGTTATTTCAGTCATTCATAGGATAATTTTGCAATTTGGAAGAAAAGGGATTTAATGTGAGTTTTACCTTAAGTCCTGGCATGCTTGCAGGGGCAGCAAGTATATATGCAGCAAATCCTCCACACCTATAAACTCCGTCTTACTAACCTTAGTCAGGGTAACAGATCCCTGAAACTTGCCCGTTTGTCCAAACGAAGAGACATAGACCTTACAGATCTGGGCTTTCTAGAATCCCAATCTCCTGAAGATTTATTAAGGAAGGTTCTTGGCAGAAAAGAGATTAAGCTGCTCCAAAAGCTAGATTCAAGGCTGGAAGCTACCAACCTCATTGACAGGCGATTAAACTCCATATACAGAGAGCTCAACACCATTTTCGAAGAAATAGGCAGCTACGATTTATTTGTAGGATATCCTTTCATTGAAGGAAAGTTTATAGATGACACCATCATCAGGTGCCCCCTAGTCTTATTTCCAGTACGCTTAAATAGAAATCTTCATGAAAAACCCAGATGGAGTTTAAGTCCTCTCCCTGACCAGCCCATCAAGCTTAACAAGACCTTTTTTCTGGCGTACGAGCAGTTTCAGCTTCAAAGACTTTCGACAGAATTCTGGGAGATGGAGATGGAACCCACTACAGATTGGCTGGCTTTCCTGACCGCTCTGCACGAATCCATCAAGGAACATGAAATAGAAATAAATCTAAATCCCCGGCTTTTTGAGCAAAAACTGGAAAGGTTTCCTGATTATCTAACTGATACCCTCAAAGCATTTAAGACCGGCCAACTAAAGTGTCAGTCTCATGCAGTATTGGGTATTTTCCCACAATCAGACTCTGCCCTTTTGCAGGATTATGAGTCCATAGAAGCAGATGCATCTTCATTTGATGTAGAGGCGCTCTTTCCATCTACGCCTTCTTATTCTCAAGAAGAAGATGAGAAACTGCCAGAAGTGAAGGAGGAGGACCGCTTTTTTGTAACGCCTGTAGATGCTACCCAGGAGGAAGCCTTGTTAAAAGTCAAGGCAGGTAATTCTCTGGTGATACATGGCCCACCAGGAACTGGGAAGTCTCAGGTCATAGTGAACATGATAGCGGACGCCATGGCTCATGGGAAGAAGGTGCTATTGGTTTCCCAAAAACGAGCTGCTCTGGATGTAGTATACCACCGCTTACAGGTACTGGGCTTGGAAAGATTTGCTTATCTCCTGCATGACTATAGAATGGACAGAGCCGCCATTTATCAGAAAATCAGGCAACAGAT
>JBCDBC010001051.1:0-2633 GCA_039184535.1 Bacteroidota bacterium
ATAATGCTGGTCCATGAATTGGGCCAGCTTTTTTTCTTCCCAGGACCATAGGCCAGGGTCTACTTTTACTTCCAACTGCTGAAGCTGAACCCAGATTTCTGAAGGAGATGATTCTTCTATGTGATAAGGAATCCCTATAGTATGGGTTTGGTTAACAGCTACCCATTCTTCTATAGGGGTAAACAGAAGGGGCTTCTTGAAAGCCATAGCCTCAAAAAACTTGGTAGGCATTTTCCCTTTTATCTGGGGGAGCTCATGGTATAAAGCTGTTACCGCAGTAGCCTGCTGAATCAGACTGATGATGTGAGAATATGGGATATACTGGATCCCTCCTATGAGACGGAACTGATCCTGTAGCCTGTTTTTCTCTACAAATCTCAGGATCTCCTTCACCAGACCTTCATAATGCGTATGTCCTGCTACAACTAGCGGAACCTTGGTATTCTGATTTAAACGGGCCCAAAAATCTAACACTTCCCAGATTCCCCATGCTTCAGCTATGGTACCTGCATATAGCATAAATTTTTTGAAAGGGGCCTGGATCACGGGCTTACCTATGCCACGTGAACTAAATTTATTCTCAAGGAGCAGGTATCGATCTCTGGGCAAGCTTAGGACATTCTCATAACAAGCTTCAGCATACGATACTGTTAATCCTCTTTTCGTAGCCCTTTTTTCCAGCTTCCTCACCATGGATGCCAAGGTAGCTCTCATCCAATTGGGATAAGTCTTTCCATGAAGAATGTTCTTATGGTAGTCTTCATGCACATCATAATGGAAGCTAACAGTCCTTCTCATAAACCAGACGATCCACAATAATTCCGGTGTATGGATCACCACCAGATCAGCTTTCCACTTCTTTAATCCGCAGTAAATACGTAGGTGCGTCCGCAGCCTTCTCAACCCCATACGCAAGAAAGTTGGAAAAGGCATAAGCTCTATGCCTTGAGGGACTATGGTAGAAGAAATTTGGCTTTGGGCAATGATGCCTATCTCATGCCCTGACTGAAGCTGGCTCAAGGCCCATTTGTAGTAGATTCTACTATGGAAGACAGGGTTTAACACACTAACATGGCAGATTCTCATGCTAGACTTTAGCTTTTGCGGAATAACTCCTCTGGCAAGAGCTGAATTCTCCAGATAACCAGTACGTAAATCACAGCTGATATGAGCGAGCTCCAATACCACTCCACCTGAAGATATTCTCCTCCCCAGAAACAAGCTGTGAGAATCAGTCCAGAGAACAGAATTTTAGCAAGTAACTCATAGGGCACCTTGATGCTCAAGTGTGTTGCTGTATACCAGATATAGCCTATCCCCATTAAACCCAAACTTATGACCGTAGACCAGGCAGCCGCGATAGCGCCATAATGTGGAATGAGGATCCAGTTCATACTGATATTAATCCCTATACCTATGAAGATCATCTTATTGACAAATTTCTCATAGCCTGTGGAAGTCAATAGGGTACTATACACCATGAAGATTCCATTGATAAAAAGAGCTATGAAAAGAATCTTTAGGGCCATCTCCATAGTGGCTAGCTGACCTGCATTACTATTTGAGAATAGAAACAGCAATACCTCTCCATGGAAAAAGACAAAGATAGAGACAAACATGAGTGGGAGGGCCGTAATGATCTGCCCGAGCTTCAGTAGCTTAAACTGCTTGTCTTCCTCCTTAATATGGTAGGCAAACTTGGCAAAGATCACTGTCAAGGTCAGCCATAAGTACATACTTACTGCATCCAGCCATCTGTAAGCTCCGGCATATAGAGAAGTCTCTACTTCTCCAGACAGTTTCTCCAGCATCACCTGATCTACCTTATCATGGATGGAATAAAGAACTGTAATCAGAGCGAATGAAAAACTGGCTTTCAGTACCTTACTGATGATCTGCATATCCCAGTTAGGCTTCCAGATGCCATATAGTCGAATAATGATGATGTAAAACACAATGACTGCCAAGCCAATGGACAGAATTCTAGCCAGGATAAAGCGCTCTACATCTACTTTGGTGAGCAGCAAAACCACCACCAAAGAAACTAGTAGGAGTTTATCCGCTATGGAGGCCCAGCCATCTATGGTGAATTTTTGGAGTGCCTGGAAATTAGACCTAAGAAACTGAAGGAGCTGGTTAGCGCCATGCACCAAACTTAATAGCCCCAGAAAGAGAAGTTCCTCATCCCTGAATCCCCATAACCATCCTGCGCCTATCATCAGTATGGGATAAATGATGGTAAGAAGGACTTTGAAACTTAGCAGATTGGGGAAGTACTGTTTGATCAGTTCCGGCTGGCTAGCCAGCGTCTTGGTAGAGTACTGATTGATTCCCATATCAGAAAGGGTGATGAACAGGAATGCAAAAGATAACAAGGCCGTATACTGCCCCCACTCGTGATGCCCCACGACATTATGTACCATATTCTCCACTAATAACCACACAGGCTTAATGAGAATATTCAGTAACACTACCCAACTGATATGTTTTACCGTAAGTCGCAGCATACAATGGCTAAGAATCAATTAACGGGAACACTTCCCTATTCCGTATTTACAGAAGGATCATTTTTTTCAGGTATAACTAAATATTTATCTATTTGTAAGATAGCCTGGAATATAAAGATTATTCTG
>JBCDBC010001052.1:0-2631 GCA_039184535.1 Bacteroidota bacterium
GCCAGGCATGTTGTAAAGACCGTAGTCATTAGGAAAATAAGATTCTGCAGGTGCGAGATATTCAAAGTTATCTGCAATGTAGTCTCCTCTACCGGGTTTGAAGTTGGCAAGGAAACATCCTTTAGAGTTTCTGAGATAGGGACCTTCCCAAGGATAGAGCTTATGCTCATATCCACCTCTGGCACCGTACTCCCACTCAGCCTCAGAAGGAAGTCTGAAAGATGGCATAGGAGCCAGTTCTCTTTCTTCTCTGTACTGGTTTAAGTGAGCTGTACGCCACTTACAAAATTCTTGAGCCGCATACCAGTTTACCCCTACTACTGGATAATCATCAAAGGCTGGATGCCAGAAATAATTTTCCATCATAGGTTCATTGTAAGCGTACACAAAATCCCTTGTCCAAACAGTAGTGTCTGGCATGATGATTTCCATCACGGCAGGATCAATTGTGTCGCGGGCGCCATTTTGTTGGAAAGCACTTGCTTCATCAGCGGCGGGACCATAGACAAACTGGCGATACTGATTATTAGTAATCTCAGTTTCATCCATGAAATACGCACTGATCGTGATTTGCTTTTTCCGGGCGATTTGAGAGTAAGGCACATCCTGATCATTCTGCCCCATATGGAAGCTTCCTGGTGGGATGTAGACCATTCCCATTGGCTGATACTGATCCCATTCAGGTCTGTCAATGACCCCGGTCAGTTCCCCATGGTGGCCGGTACCTTTTCCTCCGAATAAGCCGCAGCCGGTAGCAAAGATCGCTAAGACGGTGAGCGAGAAAAATACCTTTTTCATTTTCTACACTAGTTTCAATAAGTATGAATTCTACTTGAATTATGACTGTTCAGTCACATTATTAAACTTTTCCTGCATAATTCATGCCGCAACAGAAAAAGTCTTGAACCTTTATTACGCTATTTTAGGAACAATATTGAATTATTTAAAAGTAATATCCATTTTTTCTTAACACAGCCATTTAACAGGTTAATATGGCTCCCACTCCTAAAGCCTATCTAGGCTTCTTTATCACATTATCCAATGGACCTTTTGTTCTTTTTGCTGTTCTGAAAGTGTAAGATAAGAAGATTTCGTGAGAGGATAAGTCCCCATTTGCATTCAAATCTGACACTGTGTAGTCAAAAGCATACCCCAGGAAGGTATTCTCTGTAATTCTGAATCCGGCCATGCCAGAGAAAGAATCATTATAGAACCTGTGAGAAACGCCGAAAGTAATTAATGACCTTATATGAATATATGTGCTTAAATCAAACTGAAAGGATGAGAGACCACCTTCTGCTCTTCCCATAAAGGTAGGCTGTATAGTGATGTCTCTTCCGGGAAGATCAAATCTATATCCCCCCATCAGGTAAAAAGACCTGCTCACCTTAGAATCATCTCCAATACTACTAGTTCCTAATAACTCTTCTAGAGATGGTTCTAATAAGTCCTGACCTGAAAGCCCAACAAACAGCCTGTCATCTGGCAAAGTCAGATAAATCCCTGCAGAAAGGTTGGGTACTATTACACTATTATTTGTTGTAGGAACCACTGGGTCTATCCCACCCGACTGGTCGTATATAAATCTAGTTCCGTCTATTCTCTTCTGTAGCACCCCTGCTGCTGCCCCTATGCTTATTCTAGGTGAAGAAACATCACCAGGACGTAACTGGAAGTGGTAAGCATAAGAAGCATTTGCTCCTGTGGTAGAAAGTGGTCCTAGCTCATCCAGCACAAAGTGTACTCCAACTCCACTTTGAAGGGTTTCCAATGGCGTATTTATAGAAGCAGTCACCAGTCTGGGTCCTCCATCTATTCCTAACCACTGTAATCTTCCCATCAATGCTAGCTGCGTTCCATCTGCTGTCCCTGCAGCGGCTGGATTATATACAAAGCGGTTATATGGATAGAGGGTATTCTGGATGAAAACCTGAGAAAATCCCTCAAGAACCATTATGCATAAAATCACAGTGAGCAGGAAACCTTTCTTCAACATATGCTAGAAATCGTAGAGAATTTATTCGTGCTATTCTTCCTCAAGAGTGGTTCATCACTCAGTCCCACTCTGTATAAATGGTAATATACTACTGTAAAAACAAATAATCCCTATTCGTCCCTACTTTCTTCTTCGAATTTTCCTATAATTCAGGATGTTGTGCTAGTGGAAACACTTCCTGTCTGGAGGCTCATACAACAGTATTACCTACTTATAACAAGAATAAAGACCAGTTGGTTTAATTTCTCTCCTGTCCCAGCTCCTTAAGATATGATTCTATGGCTGAAGTCATAGACGGAACGTTTGGTCTGGGGGCTTCTATCACCACATCCAGTCCCATTTTGTGGGCTTCCTTGGCCGTAGTCGGTCCAAATACGCCTATACGGGTATCATTCTGCTTGAAGTCCGGGAAGTTCTTGAACAATGACTGTAGACCTGAAGGTGAGAAGAAGCAAATCAGGTCAAAGGTTACCTCACTTAAGTCAGAAAGATCACTGGATACTGTTTCATAGATAACAGATTCTGTGATGTCCATCCCCTTTTCACTCATAAAGTCAGGCAACTTTCTGTGGTGAATGTTGATACATGGCAAAATAAACTTCTCTGATTTATGCTTTTGGATGTAAGGAGCCAAA
>JBCDBC010001053.1:0-2630 GCA_039184535.1 Bacteroidota bacterium
AAGCGAAGGAACTGAACCAGATGGAACCATAGGCTTTCATGTAGGTGCATTCACCCACTTTGACGTGGCAGATAATTTTGTCATTCAGCCAGAAATTCTGGTATCCCTACAAGGGGGAGAAGATGCTAATATTACCTACGTGAATGTCCCTATTGTGGGCAAGTACTTCCTTACTGATCAGTTTAGCGCCCATGCAGGACTACAGTTCGGCCTGGTAGTAGCCAAGTCTGATGAACTCGACGGATTTCTTAAGACACTGGATGTGAGTATCCCTTTTGGGGTAGAGTATCAAATTACTGATGCCATAGGAGCAGGTCTAAGATATGCACTTGGAGTAGCAGACGTTTCTGACCTGGAAGATACGGTCTTCAGAGATGCAAACTGGTATAACAGAGTCCTTCAGGTTTTTGTCACCTTCAATTTACCAGGATCAAACTAACTTCTTACGAAAGATAGAGCCCTCCCCTGTAACAAGGGGAAGGCTTCTTTACTTACAACTTCCTTAGGTATACGCTGCTATAAGTTGATTCCATTTTGATGGAGACCCCTCCTCTGTTGATAGTTCCTGCTACACGTTGGTAAAAGCTTCTTTCCTCACTTCTATCTGCATCCAATTCTATGTTCATGTCTGTATACAATGATCCATACTCAGTGGTCATCTCTATATTTCTTCCCTCAGAATCCGGTAGGCTTACATCTACATAACTGTAGGTCGAACTTAAATCCGCTTCCTTGGGAGATTCTCCAGACGAATAAACCGCTTCTATCCCTCCATAGGTATTTTTGGCTTTAACCTTATTTTGGAAACTGTCAAAGACCAGATTTCCATAGGTAGACTCGACATTCACAAACAGCCTTTCTGGAACTTTAATCTCTACCTGAATGTCTATATCTACGCCATGACTGTACATATCCCTAGCCTCTTCTCCCAACTTCTCTCTTATCATACGCTGGTTTTCTTCCTTATCCTTTCCCTCAGGGAAGATATATTTTACACCATCTTTCCAAACCATGATCTTTCTAGGTAAGGATTCAAAGTCCTTCACATCTACATAGACTGACAGTTGATTGTTATTTTCCTTCACCTTCAGTTGGAAAGCATCATCATTCTCCCCATCATTGATAGAATATGTGGCTTTGATTTCTATCTCATTTCTGTTCCAACTTGAGAATACCGCATTTCCCCACTCAAAATCGCCATATAGTTTTTCTATTCTTTCTGCATTTACGGTTTCCGTTCTTGATTGCTGGGCAGGTAGGTTTAGGCAAAGAAGTAGCCACACCAGTATTGGCATTAGTGATTTCATCATTTAGACGCTTAAAAGGTTAATAGAATTTGTAAGAGGGGCTTATATTTTCCTCAGGTAAATGGTGTTGTAAGTAGCCTTAAGACTAAATTTCGTTCCTCCCCCATTTAGGTCTCCTATGGCTTTGTTTTTAGAGATGTTGCGCATTTTCCCCTCTCCGTCCTCACTCCTGAAATCCAGGTCCAGATCAGTTAGAATTTTTCCATGGCTACTATTCATTTGGAAGCTGGCTTTAGCATCCGCAGGCACACTTACATCCACAAAGCTATACACAGAATGAAGAATGACATCCTCTGACCCTACTTCATCAAAAACCGCATCTATTCCCCCGTAGACTGTGTTAATGATAGCAGCACCCGTTACATTCTGTAGGTCTACACTATTATAGTTAGTAGAGATCTCTATTTCACTCGCAATGTCTCTCACTTTGATTTTGCCTCCTCTGTTTGAAGAATGTTCAAAGTAAACGGATACTCCCTGAGGTACTTCTATGGTATACCTTCTTCCTTGGGAACGACTTACTGGGAGAATAGTCAATTCACTCCCATCTTTCTCTACAGAAAGCCCCATACCCGTATTGTCTTCTACTCCTCTGGCGCTAATTTCCCTAAGTCCTTTCGCGCGCTCACTTTGACTTCCTTTTTTCTCTTCTGTATACACCTTGACAGTAGAGGCTGAAGTCCCGATGATATCAACACGGTTAACCTCTTTGATAATAATCTTTCCAGAACTCATATCAGTGGTATATTCCTGTGCGAAGATTCCTTCTCCCCACAACATGCTCACCACCAGGAGCATAGAAAATAGCATAACTTTTTTCATAACGGTTTAGATAAGTTTAAAGGTTCCTATGTGTGCTTCGTCCTTCACTTGTTGAAAGGTAGAGTCAGCTTCTATTAAGTCTTGAAAAAGAGGAATGGCCTCTTCTGTTTGTAATTCTACTAAAGCCTGAATCAGGGCTATTTGTACTATGGGCTTTTGCTCTGCTCTTAACGCATCCATGAGGGTAATCTCCAGGGCTTCTCTTTCCTGCAACTCATACAGGGCATCCAGGGCGGCTAAGCGTACGCCTACACTCTCATCTTCTTTCAACAGTTCAGATAGCTGCTCAAGAAGTTCCGTGTTTATCTCTGGCAATTCCATGGCCATGGAAACTGCCTTGATTTTCAGGGAAGATTTTTCTGCCTGCATCATCTGGACCATTTCCATGGTCTGCATACGAGTATCCGTTTTGCTGGATTGCCACTGTACACCCAGCCATACCCCTATGAGGATGAGGATACTGGCGGCTATTCCTAGGCTCAGGTAACTGATCCTGGTGCT
>JBCDBC010001054.1:0-2628 GCA_039184535.1 Bacteroidota bacterium
GCCACTCAGGCACTAAGAGGAAGACTGGATTATGCAGGAAATGAAGCTGCCAGAAAGTACTTAAATGGAGAAGTTTCCAGGGAAGAGGCTGCCGAGTGGATGGGTAAATACTTACTCTATTCTCCAGAAAGAGCCCTCCAGCGTACCCGCTTCATAGATGACTATCGAGCCTATGTCATCAACTACAACCTGGGTCTGGACATGGTACGCGAATACGTTGCCGATAAAGGAGGAACTCCAGACCAGCCTGAAAAGCGCTGGGAAATAGTCAAAGAGTTGTTAATGATGCCTAAGCTACCAAGTGAGTTAGAGTAGGGAGGGGAATCCTTCTTAAAACTGATTATTATTTGTCTGTGAAAATGCTCCAAAAGCTACACTTTTTCACCCTTGCTCTGGTTATTATCATATTAAGTGCCTGCTCTCCAACCCGCACGCTAACGAATACGACTTTTATAGAAACTTCACCTATAAAAGATCAGAAAAGCACCAATCAGTGTTGGAGTTTTTGTACCACCTCCTTTCTGGAAGCTGAGGCGTTGCGGCTAGGTTTTGAAGTGCCTGAGATATCTTCCTTCTTTTATGTCTATCATACCTATCTGGAAAACGCTGAGTACTACCTAAAAAAGGGCAGAGGTTCTTACCTATTAGATATTAATGGAGATTTGTCCTTCTCGGTGTTTGAGGTTTTTAAAGATCATGGGATGGTCCCAGAAGATGTTTATGATGGCGGGCTGAAAAAGGTTAAGTCCAATGTTCAGCTGATGATCCGAGAACATAATGAGAAGGTTATGCATAAACAAATAAGGACCAAGCTAGATTCTATACTGAAAGGAGACTTTGTGATGGAGGAAGCCTTATCCCTTATTGAAGCTGTACTCAATAGGTCTATGGGAAGGGTACCGGAGGAATTTACCTACGTTGGTAAAGAAACCACAACTAATCGCTTTGCAGAGGAATACCTACCCTTAGATCTCGATAATTATGTAGCTATTACCTCTTACGTGCATTTGCCCTTTCATGAAAACGTTCTTCTTGAAATACCTGCTAACTGGCGACAGAAGCTTTACTACAATTTACCCATTGAGGAGTTTATGACTATTGCTGACAAGGCGTTATTGAATGGCTATACAATGGTTTGGAGTGGGGACATTGGGTTTGACGGAGGATTCAATAATGATGGATTTGTCATAGTAAAGGGAGAATACCAATCAGAAGAAAAGATTGGGCAGTGGCATAGGCAGAGCGCCTTTGATAGGAAAACCACTCAAGATGATCATGGAATGCATCTCGTAGGCTTAACCTACAATAAAAAAGGAGAGAAATACTATATACTTAAAAATTCGTGGGGAGAATCATATGGATTCAAGGGTATATGGTATTTGTCAGAAAACTATTTCCGCTTAAGGACTATTTCACTTACCGCTCATAGAGACGTATTGGATTTAGGAGAATAGGTTAGCATCCTTTTAGATTTTGACTTCCAGTAGGGGAGATACGGTTCTTCCCAAGTGTTTACATTCTATCCAATGATCAATTCTGCGGGAAAGTGATCATTAGAATACTCATTTGCTTCCACCTGATAGAGTTAGACATAATAGGCTAGACATTTCTAGCTTATGCTCACATCTTCAGATTTCCGCATACTTTCACCTTTACTTTAAGTGCATTGGGCAAATAAGCCAGTGGTGTGTCATTAATGGTCAGTACTTCTATGGTCTCTTCATCCGCACCTGCTTGTATGGCATTGTCGATGGCGAGTTGTTTTACCTGCTCTATGCCTTCTTCTCTGGAGAGGGTAGTGAGGTTGAATACCTTTTCTGCTTCTCCCCCTATTTGAGAAATACAGGCTCCATAAGCATTGGCTACCTCGTAATGTTCTGGTGTGCTGATCTCTGAGATTCCCGCTATCTTTTCTGGGAGAATAGGAGATCCTCCGCCCACTAGTATGGCGGGTACGGCCTTACTGTCCGTCTTAACTTTGTCTACCAGCTGGTTAACCGCATCCTGAATGCTGGCCTGAATGGTAGCCTGTAGGTCCTCATATTTCTGAGAAGTGCTTTTGGCTACTGCTGCAGATAGGATCTCCTTGTCAGCCGCTTCTGGAATACTCATCTTCCCTGATAAAATAGCGTGATCTGAAAGGGTGAATTCCTCTCCGCCAAAACTGAGGGCCTCTTTACTCAGTCTGTAGCCCACACTTTGTGGACCTATTTTAATTCCCCCCTGGGTATTGATGATGGTTCCCCCTCCCAGGCCTACGGCTACCACATCCGGCATGCGGAAATTGGTTTGTACTCCACCTACGGTAGCAGCTTTGCTACTTTCTCTGGGAAAACCGTTGACCAGCACACCTGCGTCTGAGGTAGTTCCGCCTACATCTATCACTATGCCATCCTTTATGCCGGATAAAGCACCTGCTCCCCTGATGCTGTTGGTAGGTCCACAAGCAATGGTCAGAACAGGATAAGTCCTGGCATTCTCCAGGGACATAAGCGTACCATCATTCTGACCAAAGTAGAGCTTGGCTTGTATGTCATGTTTGGTTACCGCTTCCTTGAATGAAGAGGTCATATTATGCGCAATGTCCTTAAGCGCAGCATTTAGGATGGTAGCGTTTTCCCTTTCCAA
>JBCDBC010001055.1:0-2624 GCA_039184535.1 Bacteroidota bacterium
GGAGATGCTGAATGTGGTAGTCAGGGAGAAGGAATTTTCTTCCAGGTACCTCCGCTGGAACCTGTTTTTGAGGCGACTAACGGAGATTTAAGGATAAGATTAGAGATATTGAATCCTGTAAGCCAGTTTGCCTGCTCAGATACCATCACCATCAATGCTCCCCCGGAAACGCCTTTCTTAATGGTATCGGATACCATTTTTTGTGAAGGGGACAGTTTGCTCCTCATGACGGAAAGCCAGGATTCTCTCAGATGGATTAGGAATAACAGTGTATTTGAGCGTGGATTCAGTCCAGAACTTTGGGTGAGTGAAGCTGGTTTTTATAGAGTGGAAGCTATTACCACTGAAAGCTTATGCGTTGCATCTTCCAATACTGTCTTTGTAGAAAAGGTAAGGGTAAATATTCCTCAAATAAGTTTTGATGGAGATAGTCTCTTGATGGTCATAAGCCCGCAAGAAGAATTACAGTATGAGTGGTTTAACCAGGAAGATAGTCTGGTAGGTACCGGTAGTACATTCTTATTGGAGAGATCGGGAGAATATTATGCTGTAGCCGTAGGAAGGGAGACTGACTGTAGATCTGAGAATTCTTCCAGCATAGACTTTATAGCTACCTCACTTGAAAATGAATTAACAGCTGGTTCTGTAAAAGTATTCCCTAATCCGTTTAGAGAAGAGATTCAACTTTCCTGGGCAGTATCTAATGGACCATTAAAGGAAATAATGGTATATGACCTGATGGGAAAACGAATGGAAATACCTAATTCTCAACAGAGCCAGAACAGAATAGATACCCATTTATGGAGTGAGGGACTATACACACTAGTCCTTAGATTTGAGAAAGGAATCAGCATACATAAGGTGTTAAAGAAGTCCTGACAAGCGTGCTAACTAGAGGAAAGCGGGAGGCAAGCTTTAATGTATGCAAAATCATGTATACCTTTACATGTGGGTAACCTAATCTATGAGTTATCCGAACATAAGCTTGTAGGGAGAGAGAAGAGAACACATAACCTAAGCTGGCAGAAATGATATACTAAGAGTCTTTTTGCCAAGCGCTAGTTAAGGAGCTGAAATTTCTGTGGCGACAAATAAACCCAAATCAAGAAGCCGGAAGAAGTCCGGAAAGAAAAAATCACAAGGAGCACTCTCCTGGTTGTTCGGTCAGATATCTGCTGCCCGTAATGATGAGGAGACCCGTGAACAGTGGAGGCGTGCCCTGGGTTGGATACTTCTCTTTGTCAGTATTCTCTCTTTTGTAGCATGTGTATCCTACTACTTCAGTGGCAACGCTGATCAGTCTCTGGTAGAGTCAGGAAGACAACCTGCCACTGCTGTCAAAAATCTATTAGGAAAACTGGGCGCCATCATAGCGAATACCCTTATCTATAAAGGCTTTGGTATTTTTGGGCTGGTGATTCCGCTGTATGGAGCCTTCCTCGGCTTTGTATTGTTGGAAGACAATTTCTATGCACAGGCCAGAAGAGTGCTGGGATACGTTACCCTGGTGGTCTTGTGGGGATCTAGCTTCCTTTCTTTTGTGCTGGACTTAACGAACAGTGGTATTCCAAGAGCAAATAGTTTCCACTATGGAGGTGGTGTCGGTTATGCCATTGTCAAAACGCTCCAACCCAATTTAGGGGTAGTCGGAATAGCGCTCTTGCTGGTCTTCGTGATCGTGATCTTCCTGGTACTAAAGTACAGAGCGGAGGTTAGGGCTACCGAGATCATCTCTAAATTGAAAGATGTCAGAGCTGGTAATGTAAGTCTGGGCCTACCCGGTAAGCTGGGAGGGAATGGAAAAAGTACACGGAAAAGACCTGCTAATCAGCCTAAAAAAGCCACTGGCAATTCTCCGATAAAAGAAGGCGAGATGACTAATGGCCTCAAGCCAGAAGAATCTACGGAGCCGGGTCAACAGATCAGCCTGGAGGTAGGACCTACACCTCTTAAAAAAGCTTCTACTAAACCGTCAAATGATCAGACAGAGCCTGAGTTTACCATACATGATTCTACCCAGGAGGAAAAAACTGCATTAACTCCTCCTATTGGCAATTCTCCAAGTGTGAAGGAGTTTGAGCGCTTAGGAGATGATAATATTGGGAAAGTAGTAGGAGAAGAAGGAAAAACAGAGAAGATAGTTCCGCTAGCAGACCAGGAGAATGCCCAGATAGAGGAAGTCATCAATTGGGAGGAGTATGATCCTACCAAGGAACTCTCGGACTTTAATCCACCCAACCTGGAATTGCTGGATGACCATGGCTATGGAAGAAATAGGGAAGTCAGCCGAGAAGAGGTAGTCAGTAACAAAAATAAGATTGTAGATACCCTCGCAAACTATGGTATAGAGATCTCCAATATCAAGGCTACCATAGGACCTACAGTTACCCTGTATGAGATCGTTCCTGTACCAGGCGTACGAATCTCCAAAATCAGGAATCTGGAAGATGATATTGCCCTGAGTTTGGCAGCCTTGGGTATCAGGATCATTGCCCCTATACCGGGCAAAGGAACCATAGGGATAGAAGTGCCTAATTCTAATGCAGAGATCGTTTCCCTCAGGGGAGTGCTTCAGACAGCCAAGTTCCAAACGACTAAGGCTGCTCTCCCCATAGCCATAGGAA
>JBCDBC010001056.1:0-2602 GCA_039184535.1 Bacteroidota bacterium
CCGTTCAGAAGACCCCAGCCTGGAGTTTCCTTTTTACAACATTCTAGCTGTATATCCGGGAACAGGTCCTGAGGATATGGAAGAGCTGGTGGCAGATCCCATAGAGGAAGCCTTAAATGAATTGGAGGATATCAAGAAGATAGATACCAATATTGAGGACGGACTGGTCCTTATGTCAGTAGAGTCCTATTTCACCGTAGACATAGACGAAAAGTATGATGAGGTAGCTGCCAAGGTAGCCGAAGTGAGGGACCAGCTTCCGGCTGAACTCACCCGCCTGGAAGTTAATCAGTTTAGCCCTCTCAATGTAAAAATCCTCCAATTGGCGCTGTTTGCACCTGGAGTATCTGAGGAAGAAACTCCCTTTAATGAGTTAGTAGACTATGCTGAAGACCTTGAAGATATATTGGAGAAAGTAGATGGAGTAAGATCTGTAGACATAGATGCTTATCCGGAAGAACAGGTACGTATCTCGCTGGACTTTGAACAGATGGCTGCCTTAAATATTCCTGTAACGCAAGTATTAGGGATTCTTCAGGCCAATAATGGCAATATCCCTGGTGGAGATATTAATGCTGGAGATCTGAATTTCTCCCTAAAAACCAGTGGAGGGTATAAGTCTGTAGAAGAACTTAAGCAGGCCGTAATCAGTGCTCAGGGGAACAATATCATTTACCTGAAGGACATAGCATCTGTAGAGATGAAATATGGGGATGAAACCTATAAAGGAAGATGGAACTCCCAACCCGCTATTTATGTATCCGCTACTCAGAAAGAAGGATATAATATTCTCCAGATTACCAAAGGATTAGACGAAAAAGTAGCTGAGTTTCAGGAGGACTTACCTGCTCATCTGGCATTAGATACGGTTTTCAAGCAGGGTCCTTTTGTAAAATCAAGAATAGATGAATTCTTCCTGAATCTATTGCAAGGGATATTATTGGTAGGAGTGATTGTACTACTATTTCTAGGATTCAGAAATAGCCTCATCATCATGACGGTAATCCCTACTTCCATCGTCATTGCCATTAATGTACTGGATCTATCTGGATTCGGACTCCAACAGATATCCATTGCCGGCTTGGTGATTGCCTTGGGACTGCTGGTGGATAATGGAATTGTGGTCGTGGAAAACATCAATAGGTATCTGAAAGAGGGGTATCCGCTTAAAGAGGCTGCGGCCAAGGGTACAGGTGAAGTAGGCTGGGCAGTAGCCAGCTCTACTGTAACTACCATTTTGGCCTTTCTTCCTATGACCCAATTAGGGGGTGGTACGGGTGAGTTTATTAAATCCTTGCCACTGACTGTAATTTTCTGTTTGGTTGCTTCTTTGCTGTTGGCGCTATCACTGACGCCTTTACTTTCTACCAAGTTTCTGAAGGTTAAAGGAGAGATCAGCATCACCCGTTTGGAGAAATGGATCAGGAGCTTCATTGAAAGTGTATATCGCCCTACCCTTTCATTTGCTTTGAAACGTCCGATAGTCATCATCCTGATTGCGGTAGGCTCATTTGTGGGAAGTATGTTTCTCTTTCCCTATGTAGGGGTTACTTTCTTCCCTACGGCAGATAAGCCTCTCCTTTTAGTTGATGTAAAAAGTCCGGTAGGTACCAGCCTAGAAAGAACAGATGAAGCAGTACAATATGTGGAATCAGTGTTAGACAGCATAGATTATGTGGAGTCTTATGCCGCCAATACCGGGCATGGAAACCCTAAAATTTACTACAATATTCAGCCCTTTAGTTACAGAAAAAATGTTGGGCAGATACTCGTCAATCTTAAGAAATGGGAGTCCGAGTCCTTCTATAATCTGATAGATGGATTGAGAGAAAAGTTTGCTGTCTATCCTGGCGCGAAGATCAGTGTAGTAGAACTGAAAAATGGCCCTCCTTTCGAAGCACCTATAGCCATCAGGGTGATAGGAGAAGAACTGGATACGCTTAAGGTATACGCCCGCAGGGTGGAACAATTGATAGAGAAGATACCAGGTACTGTGAATGTAGCTAATCCATTGGCGATCAGTAAGACCAACATACGTACGCGTATCAAGCGTGATAAGGCGGGTATGGCAGGCGTACAACTATCTGACATAGATGTAGCAGTGAGAACTGCCATGACAGGAAATGAGATAGGCGTGATGAATACCTATGAAGGAGATGATTATCCCATGGTAGTAAGAATGGCTTACGATAAGCAACCTGACATTTACGACTTTGGGAAAGTGTACCTTCCATCTGTAACAGGTGCCCAGGTACCACTGAGACAGCTGACACAATTAGAGTTTGAAGCCAGTCCAGCCAAGATTGATCACTTTGACCTGCAAAGGTCTACCCTGGTGACCTCAGATGTGTTGGATGGGTATAACTCTACTGAGATGACGCTGAACCTCATTGACCAGCTAGAGGAAATAGACCTTCCTCCTGGCTATGATTTCTACATAGCGGGAGAATTTGAAACTCAGCAGGAGTCTTTCGGAGATTTAGGACAGCTTTTGATCATAGCGATATTGGGGATTTTTGCTGTCCTGATTCTCCAGTTCAAGTCGTTCAGACAGCCCTTTGTGGTCCTTTCGGCTATTCCGCTGGCGTTTAGTGGGTCTATC
>JBCDBC010001057.1:0-2601 GCA_039184535.1 Bacteroidota bacterium
ATTTTGGCAGAAATCATAAATGATGAAACGGTAAACGCAGAGGTAGACATCATTAACTATAGACCTGACACTATACATATATGGAAAAACGGAGAACTGAAAAAGCGGAATATCTTCACCAATTTTTATGGGGAACATAAATTTAAAAGTTCGGGCTGGTTTGATTTCTTTGAGCAGTATATAGTGCCTTCTGTAAGGAATAATATTCGCCTTAACAGCCCTGTAAATGAGATTGACTATTCAGCGGATAAGGTAGTGCTCAAAAATACTCAGGGTGAGACTTTTGAGGCTGATAAGGTTATCCTCACCGTTCCACTGAAGATCCTCCAAAATGAGTTTATCTCCTTTTCACCGGCCATTCCAGCAGAGCAAAAACAGCTCCTGGATAAGGTGGAAATGCCTGACGGAATAAAGATTTTTGTGGAGTTTTCTGAGAAATTCTATCCAGGTATAGTGGGCTTTGATTCGGTATTTGAGCTACTTTCAGGAGAGAAGCTCTTGTATGATGCGGCTTTTGGGAAGGATGCAAGCAGGTATGTATTAGGGCTTTTTACCGTAGGAGAACCTTCTACAGAATATACTCAGTTCGGCTCGGAGGAAGAGTTGATGACCTATTTCATGGCGCAGCTAGATGAGATCTTTGATGGTAAGCCTTCTCAATCCTACCTGAACCACGTGGTTCAAAACTGGTCGAAGGAACCCTACATTCAAGGATCTTATTCTTTCCATGAGAATAATAATGATGCTCAGGACATGAGAAAGCCTATAGCTAATAAGTTGTTCTTTGCAGGGGAAGCGTACAGTTCTCTATCTACTGCTACCGTTCATGGAGCCGCTCAATCTGCCTATGAAGCTGTGGAAGAAATGCTACAGGGCTAAAAAGGAATAGGGCCTTTCATACTACATTGTCCCTTTAGGAATATACATCCCAAGACAGGATACCGGAGCTTTATCCGGTATTCTGTCTTGGACCATTTTTCTAAATAAGCAGCAGTGTGTTCCACTCACTATTGAGGGCTGGCAAGCTCCTGCTTACCAACTGACTTGTTGCGTACTCTTGTCGGCTGAATGATTCTACTTCCATTTAGCTATCACTTCCTCAACAGTAGGTGGACCATTAAATCCATTGAGAATCCCTAACTTGGTACCCAGAGGTACAACTTCTTCCAATCGTTTGTCCACTTTAACCAGATGTACAAATCTTTCAAGCTGTATGTGCTCAGCTGTTTAATGGTACTGAGTTTCAAGGAAGGAATGGCTCAGAAGCATAACGGCGAGATCTATTCAGAGATGCTCAGCACCTTCTTTAAGGACTCTGTAAGTAGGGTTCTGGAGGTGAAGGGAGAAATGATAGATACCTACTTTCCGGAAGTAGAGCTGGATAGTACGTCAAGTCTGAAAGTGAGACTGAGAGAAACACAAATTGAATATCAAAAATTATCAGGTGATCAGATCAGTAGAAAGGTATCTATTCCGCTTATGTTACAGGACTCCAGCTTAAGAAGTAGAAGCCTATCTTTCCAGGATACTTTATCCTATGCTCAATTTAAGAGGGTGTATAAGAATAGTCCTATGAAATTAAAAGGGGATAGCCCTAAAACTGGAGCAGTCTGGATTAAGCCCATTGCAATTATTGGTGGCACATTAGGGGCCATATTGGGGTTATTTTTGATCAGATCCTCTTAACTTAGTGCTTTAATGTTATATGAGAATTATAGTAGATAAGGCCTTGGGCCTAAATATAAATTGGCTAGTTCTTCAGTTAGCAGTGTTTTTACTTCTGGCCGGATGTGCCAATCAGCTAGCGCCAACTGGAGGTCCCAGGGATAAGACACCTCCCGAGCTAGTAAAGACCAATCCTCCCAACCAGAGTCTTAACCTGAGTGCCAGATCTTTCACCTTTGTATTCAATGAAGCTATTAAACTCCCCAAATACAATGAGGAAGTCTTCATTTCACCTCTTCTCAAGAGAAGACCTAATATCATTCTGAGTGATAATTCTAAAAGGGTTAAGATTAAATTTAATGAGGACCTTCTTCCCAATACTACCTATGTGATTGCATTAAATGGGGTTACAGATAATTTTGAGAATAATGAGATGAAGCAAAGCATCTCATATGCCTTCAGTACAGGCGCTCAACTAGATAGCATGGAGATAGAAGGCCAGATATGGAGTCCGATAGCAGGGGAGGGGAGAGCAGAAATGTTGGTCATGTTGTTTGATGCGGATAGTGTATTAGGAAATGATCTGCTCAGAAAGCGTCCCTCATATATAACCAGAACAGATTCTTTTGGCGTATTTTCATTCTCTTATCTCCGGAATGTACCCTATAAGATATTTGGGATCATGGATGATGATAAGTCTAATACTTATAGTCAGCCATCTGAAGAAGTAGCCATTGGAAGGGATACTATTCTTACTTTCCCGGATACGGGAACAGTAGCAAAGACCAGGTTATTTTCCTTCAAACAGGATGAGTTAGCTCCTCTTCTATTAGATTATGACTGGCTGAGTGATACTACCCTGAAATGTCAGTTTGATGAAAGTTGGTTGAAAGACTCATTAGTGATCAGTATTACTGATACCTTGGGGAATGATTC
>JBCDBC010001058.1:0-2598 GCA_039184535.1 Bacteroidota bacterium
GTTCTGACTTAAGCTCCCAGCTTGAAAGAGACATTCTCCAACCTTTATGGGATAAACAGCATACACACACAAGCATACTCGTCCAGTCCAACCAGACCCTGAAAGGTGTTAAGGTTTTTTCTGTGAAAGGGAAGTTGATTTCAGAAGATGGAGAAGAATATATCTTTATGGAGATTCTCCCTCAGGATGACACCTACTCCCAGATACAAAATGAGCTTATTCATAAGAACTTCACCAACTTATTAGATCATTTACAGGATGGGGTGATGTGGTTGTGCACAGAGACTTTCAACGTAAAGTATGCTAACCCGAGTGCCCTGTCCATATTGGGATATAGCATAGATGAAATCGTGGAAACCCATTTCTCTTCATACTATTCTGAAAAGAGAGCAGATGAGTATAAAGCCTTCCTACTGGATTATGATTTCAACCTTGAAGAAGGAATAACAGGGAACTTTTGGCTGAAGAACAGAGGGGGAAAAGAAATACCTGTCAGTTTAAGTAGAAACATCATTGAAGTATTTGGTAATGAGGCTCAGCAGCTCATTTTTAAGGATAATTCTGATAGGGTAGATGTATTTGAAAAACTTAGAGAAGGGGAAATAGAGCTGCTAAAGGCTCAGCAAGACTTATTAGAGGCTCAGCGACTTGGGAACATTGGTAGTGGGGTGCTAGATATAGTGAATGGAAAGGTAGATTTTACTGATCACGCCAAGCAAATCTGGGGGTTAACTTCCAAGGAAGAAATCAAGTTAACAGACCTCTTTAGACAGATCCATCCCTCAGATATTAAGACAGTCAAGAAAATCTACAAACGTGTGATTTCTGCTCGTTCTGAGGAGACAATAACCATACGCATTAAAATGCCCAATGGAGAGGAAAAATACCTAAGCTGTAATCTTAAACCTCTCCTTACAGATAACTTCCAGGTGCACAGGATTTTTGGGACCAGTCAAGACATTACCGTTCTCAAGCAGGCAGAGACAGAGGTTCGTAAAGCTCTGGACAAAGAAACTCAGCTGAATGAGTTACGATCCCATTTTGTGGCCATAGTTTCCCACCAGTATAGGACACCACTTACCATTATTAGATCCAGTGCTGACCTGATTCCTATGATAGTAGGAGACATAGGCTGGGAAAAACTGGAAGATATTAACAGATATGTAAAGAAGATTACCCATGAGGTAGAGAGGATGAATAGTCTGCTGGATGAGGTTCTTTCTTACGAGAGCATAGAAAGAGGGGGGATTTCCTTCAGTCCAAGACCTACGGACTGTATCGGATGGATCAGAAGGCTGGTATCTAAATACCATGATTTCCTTGGAGACGGAAGGGGAATACAGTTACAAATCATGAGTCCTGCATGTAGTGTCATGATGGACGCTAAGTTACTAGAGCATGCCCTTGGAAATATTATGAGTAATGCGCTAAAGTATTCTATCGGAGATAAAGAACCCGAGCTGGAAGTCTGGAATGAGGGATATAATGTGTACTTTTCCATCAGGGACTATGGAATAGGAATTCCTGAAAAAGATATGCAGAACCTATTTCATCCCTTTTTTAGAGCTAGCAATACCAAGAATATGGATGGTACAGGTATGGGGCTAGCTATCTCTAAACAGCTCATAGAGCTTCACTTAGGATCCATTAGTGTTTCCAATGCTGATGATAAAGGGACTAAGGTACTCATCAGCATTCCTTCAGGATTCCCTGCCTAGCTTTTTCTCTTCTCTACTGCTTGGAAAATCTCAAGGCTAAGCGTAAATATGTCCCATGGGAAAGCCATTCTGGGCCATCATCGCTGCCTCCATCATTGCAGGTACCAGCGGGATATTTATCAAGTATGTACAACTACCTCCTACCTCATTTGCCTTTTTTAGGGTGAGTATTCCACTGTTGGTGGTGATGGTAATCATGATAAGCTGGAGAATTCCTTTTTTTCGGGGAAATTATAAGTACATGCTGGGGATTTCTCTGATTAACTCTGCCAGAATGTTCTTCTTCTTTCTTACCTATCTACTTACCTCGGTTGGAAACGCAGTAGTTGCCCTGTATACCTGGCCTATTTTTGCGACTATGTTTAGTGTTTGGTTTTTGGGGGAGTCCATTAGTCGAAGGCAAGTTTTGCTGATCTTATTGGCTTCCCTGGGCGTAGTAGTAGTCTCTCTGAATAAAGAGTTTTCCTTCAGTACCAGTGATTTATTAGGAATAGGATCAGCACTAGCTACTGCGTCTTTATATGCTGGAACTGTGGTGATGTTCAAAAAGGAAATGGATAACTACCAGTGGCCAGAACTGATTTTTTATCAGAATATCGTGAGCTTTGTTGTGTTTCTCCCTTTTATTCTCTTCACTAGGCCATTTCCTAATATAGAACAAATCAGTCTGGCCTCTGTACAAGCCGTTCTGATTGGACTGGGTGTGTTTGGGTTATTCTTTTACGGACTTAGGCACTTAAAAGCATCCCAGGCATCCTTACTTTCTTATCTTGAAATTGTCAGTGCTATCATTTTGGCTTTTCTGATTTTGGATGAGGACATTACTCCTAATCTTATGGTGGGAGGAGGCATGATCATAGCTTCTACTTTATTCCTTAAA
>JBCDBC010001059.1:0-2597 GCA_039184535.1 Bacteroidota bacterium
CCCAGTTTCTTAACTGCTCGTGTACGGATATTAGACCAGGTAAGTCCTAGTATGGACATGATGAACTTAAAAATACCAGTGAGATCCCATTTCTCAGGTATGTGCACGTCCGGAGGCACGTTCCCCAATAGCCAATCCATGAAGCCTTTTTTGAGGTGCTTCAGGATATTCTTGATGAAATTATTTAGCCCAAGCTTAACTGCTGTTATCAGGTTTTTCAGGAACTGGATGGGATCATCTATGATTTTCATCACGCTGTCTTTGGCCTTAGCTAAGGTCTCGAATAGCATGTTTTTAAGTTCCAGGATGGTTTTGATCACCCCTGCCATATAATCAAATGCAGCTCCTATCCATCCTTTTTTCTCAGCCTTGATCTTATCAAACTCCTCCTTAAGTTTGCTTACATTCTCCACAAACTTCTTTTCCAGGGTCTCCAGTAGTTTTCCATGCCTGTCATTTACAGACTGTTCAAGCTGAACAAATTGACCACTGATTTCATCTTTAGCGCCTTGAGCCAGCTTCTTCAAATCCGGGCGTAGGCTTTTCCAATAGGAGTCTACTGCCCGCTTTCCGGTCTTGATAAGTTCTTTTGCTGCGTTCAGGCCAGTTGCTACCTTATTAGAGATTTTGGTAATATCTGTGTCCATCTGACTCATAAAGGAAGCCTTCTCCTGCCTGAAAATCCGCTCCACCTTAGCGTCCATTCTGCCTGTGACAAAATCCGCTACTAACCCAAGGATATTGAAGCCTGAGTAGTAGTCTCCCAAACGTCTCCCTACTGCATGCTCGAAATTGTCCATAGCCCTCTTGGAAGCATCATCAAACTCTTTGATCACGTCCTTTTCGAGTGTATTCAGATGCGCTTCTACATTCTGCTTGGTTTGGGTGTAGATCTCTTTGAGTTTGTTGGCTACTTCTAGTCGCTTGGCTTCATCCTTAGCCTTGGTCCCAGATTTTGACCCTTGAACCTTATTAAACTGTCCAGACCTTGCCCCGAACATACTTCCCAATCCCTTGGCTACATCTGATTGGGCATCTTCCTTAGCCTTATCTAGTTGGGGTTGCTCTTTTGTGCGATACTCTGCAGGTGCATTTCGTGCCTGTTCTTGAGCTTTATGCTTATGGTCAAGAGCCTCTGTAAAGGCCGGTTCATTAGACTTTTGGAGCTGGGATTCTGAAACCTGGTTTTGAGTCATCTGCTCATCCAGACTTGCAGCCTCTTTCTCCATGGATATTTCCTGATTAGACCTAGGCTTGGGAGCTGCTGTCTCTGAATTGGGGATGTGAGGCCTCTTCCCTGTTTTCTCCCCTTCCATAGGCACTACCTCCTTAGCAGCAGTCCCCTCCCTACTAGGTTTGGCTTCAGTAGTACTAGCTATCGCATTTCCGGCATTGTCTTTCTCCGCCTTTACATCCTTCTTCATATTCTCCCTGGCCTCATCCAGCTTTCTCTTCCCCAGACTAGGGTTGTCCTTGTATTGCTCCTTAGTCTGTTCATCATCCTTAGGGAGAGCATCTTCTACCCGCTTCATCAGTTGAGCCTTAAAAGCAGCAGCATTAAACTCCTGGGCCTCCTGTTTTTCCATCTTTCCTACTTGATGGAACTGTGCTTGGGAAGAGAGTTCTGTCTCAACTGGAATAGAAGATGCCTTTTGAGCTGAGACTACTTTATCAGTAGCTTTACCGTGTTTCTTCTGCTTAGTTTTTACTGTTTCAGCCTGTGATTTTATCTGCTGAAAGGCAGGGTCCTCTTCTGGTGTTTTAGGAGATTCTTCCATGATCAGCTTTTCTCCTCCTGCCTTCTCTCCAGCTGTTAATTCTCCTAAACTACTAGGGGATGCTTCCTGCCCTTTTTCTCCTTCATCTGTTAAAAGCGGTGATCCCTGAGGACCTATTTCAGAAGGATCATAGTCATTCACAGTAGCTGGGCTACCAGGCTCTGCGATTATTTTAATAGAGGCGGTATCAAAATCATCAGGTCCCATGACAGCACGCTCTCTTTTGATGTTAGGATCAATGCTTTCTATGGGGGTAACATTAATGATCCAGACTACCCCTTTCCGAGAGGGTTTCGTATAGGGCTGGTTGTTTTGTTGAGCTTTTATGGCATCATTCCAATTATAACCAGCAGGCTTCCTTTCTATTTCTACGGCATCTATTCTGACTGATCCACCGCCGCCTCCAGCATTACCAGACACCACGTCCATTCTGTTCCCTTGCTGATTTAGCACTGCTACCACGTGCCCTGAAGGAGGACTGGTAGACGTAATGATAGAGAGTATATCTCCCTGTAAAAGCTGTTCATCATAGGAATACCATCGTGCTTTTCCCTTTTTCCAGCCTGAATCTTTTAAGGCAGCCGTTTGAGCGCCTGCACACCAGTTCACAGAGCCTTCCGGTGCATAAAAATGAGTTCCCGTAGTGGGAAGCATAATTTCATTTCCAGGGCCCAGCTGCTGGTTGAGCTCTTTATTGTATTTCTTAATGGCCGCTTCATTCTTCTCTGAAATACCAATCTTGGTTATTTGATACAACACATTACCGGGGATATTATCTACCCCTCCCAGCTCTGTCGCTAATCTATAGACCGAATACTC
>JBCDBC010001060.1:0-2595 GCA_039184535.1 Bacteroidota bacterium
CTTCTTTAGGGCGATTTCAGAGGTTTGTACCATCAGATTACAATCACCATTTAGAATAACATGAAAGCAATAGGATATACACAAGTGGGCCCTATCTCTGATCCAAACTCACTTATAGAACTGGAATTGGAGAAACCCGCACCTGGACCCAGGGATCTGTTAGTAGAGGTTAAGGGCATCTCAGTCAATCCGGTGGATGTGAAAGTGCGAGCCAATAGACCCCCTGCAAAAGGAGAAACCAGTGTGATAGGATATGATGCAGCTGGAATAGTAAAGGAAGTGGGATCCGAGGTAAGCTTATTCAAAGTAGGAGATGAGGTATACTATGCTGGCGACATCACCCGCCCCGGAACTAATGCTGAATTCCATCTGGTAGATGAGCGCATAGTGGGGAGAAAGCCCCAGGGCCTGGGATTTGCAGAATCTGCTGGCATGGCTCTAACCTCTATAACTGCCTGGGAGCTGTTATTTGATTGTTTAGGAATCAAGGAAGGAGGCGGTAAAGGCGAACATATCCTCATCATAGGTGCTGCAGGAGGAGTAGGTTCTATTCTTACCCAACTTGCCAATCAGTTAACTGAGCTTACCGTCATAGGAACAGCTTCTCGGCCAGAAACCATCGAATGGACCCAAAAGATGGGAGCCAATCTGGTCATTAATCACAGAAAATCCCTTGTAGATCAATTGAAAGAATTAGGTATAGCTCCTAAGTACGTAGCTTCTCTCAATGCTACAGAACAGCACTTTCCTGCTATCCTTGAACTCATCCAGCCTAGAGGAAAGGTAGCCCTTATAGATGACCCAGCCAGTCTGGACATTATGCCAGGAAAGCTAAAAGCACTCACCTTCAGTTGGGAGATGATGTTTACCCGGCCCATGTTTAAGACTGCAGATATCATGAAACAACATGAGCTCCTAAACAGAGTTGCGGATCTCCTGGATGAGGGAAAGCTACAATCTACTGTAACTAATAATCTGGGGAGCTTGAGTGTAAGCAGCTTGAAGGAAGCGCATATCCAACAAGAAAGTGGAAAAGTGATTGGAAAGAATGTACTGGATGGATTCCAATAAAACCTAAGTGCACCCTAAAGAAATCATTTAATAACCAACCATAACTTATAACCAATGAGTGAGAACATAATCTGGACCGTAGAAGGTACCATCAAGGATGGTCAAAAAGAAGCTCTGGAGTCTCTGATGGCTGAAATGGTAACTGCTGTAGAGCCTGAACCAGGAACCCTTAATTACGAATGGACATTAGCAGAGGATGGTAAACGACTGCATGTATATGAGCGCTACAAGGATACCGCTGCTACCTTTGCCCACTTGGGTACATGGGCCAAATTTGCAGAACGCTTTATGGCCATTGTAGATGTTACGGGCTTCGTGGTCTTTAGTGACCTGACTCCTGAATTACAAGAAGCCGTTAGTGGACTCAACCCTGTATACATGAGTCCCATTGGAGGATTTGCAAAATAATATCATGAAAGAACCAAAGGTGTTTGTGTAAGCAATACCTTTGGTTCTCTTATATTAGGATCCCACTTATGATGAAAGAATTCGAACCCATTAACAGAGGCTATAAAAGCGTTTTCCAGGCAGGGAAACTGAGCATAGGATTAGTGGTCCCTATAGAGAATTATTTTCAAAGCCCTGTCCCCACAATGAAGGACCACCTACAAAGGGTGAGGCTAGCCGAGCAAGCTGGATTCAAAGCTTTATGGGTACGGGACATTCCTTTCAATGTTCCTCCTTTTGGAGATGCTGGACAGACCTTTGATCCATTTACCTATTTAGGTTTTCTGGCAGGACAAACTTCGGAGATAGCCTTGGGGATAGGGAGCCTGGCACTTCCGCTTCATCATCCAGCTAATGTAGCCAAGGCAGCTGCTTCGGTGGATCAGCTATCTGGAGGAAGGTTCATCATGGGCATCGCTTCAGGCGACCGACCAGATGAGTACCCTGCCATGGGAGTAGAATTTGAGAAGAGAAGTGAGTTGTTCCGGGATGCCTTTACCTACATACGTACGGCCCAGGAATCTTTTCCTGTACTTGAGAATAATCATTTTGGGACATTGGGAGGACAGATGGATTCTCTTCCAAAAGCTATAGGCCCTAAAATCCCCATGCTGGTAACGGGCTACAGTCGACAAAGCCTTGAGTGGAATGCTGAACATGCAGACGGATGGATGTCCTACCCCAGAAATACAGGAGAACAGCTGTATGCTATTTCTCAATACAGAGAATTGGTAGCCAAAACCAGCGAGTACGATAAACCCTTTATGCAGCCGCTATATGTAGTGCTGGAAGAAGATGAAGACGCCAAGCCCATTCCGATTCAACTCGGATTCAGGATAGGGATCAAGTATCTGGTAGAGTATCTGCACCAGATTCAGCGGATAGGTGTCAACCATGTGGGCATCAACCTCAGGTTTAATAGTAGAAACATGGAGGAAACACTGGACCTATTAGGAGAGAAGGTTCTCCCTCATTTTCACACCACTAAAAAAGAACAAACGAAAGCATGAATAAGACCATATTAATCACCGGAAGTACAGACGGAATAGGTAAGCTGGCAGCTATCAAGCTAGCCAA
>JBCDBC010001061.1:0-2595 GCA_039184535.1 Bacteroidota bacterium
AAACTCGAAGACATCATAGAAGCCAATGATATGGGGATTCTGGATGGAGTAACCACCAACCCTTCTCTTATGGCCAAAGAGGGAATTACAGATGTACGCTCACACTATCATAAAATTTGTGAAGTGGTAGATGGGGACGTAAGTGCAGAGGTGATCTCCACCACCTATGAGGAAATGGTAGCAGAAGGCAGGGATCTTGCTACTATCCACCCTAACATCACCGTGAAAGTCCCCATGATTAAGGAAGGGGTTAAAGCTATCAAGACCATGGCTTCAGAAGGGATCAAAATTAACTGTACCCTGATCTTTAATGTAGCTCAGGCCGTAGTAGCTGCTAAAGCAGGAGCAAAGTACGTGAGTCCCTTCATTGGAAGACTAGATGATATAGGCCAGGAAGGAATGGAACTAATTCGTGATATCAGACTGACCTTTGATAATTACGGGATAGAGACTAACATTCTGGCTGCCAGTATCAGACATAATCAGCACTTACATGCCTGTATGCTAGCTGGAGCAGATGTGGCTACCATGCCATTCAAAGTGATTGATAGCATGATCAAGCATCCTTTAACTGATAGAGGTCTTGAGAAATTCCTGGCTGACTACCAGGCACTTAAGGAAAAGGTATAAAAATAGGGAGAATCACTCTCCCTAATGCAAAAATGGTTGTTAATTTATCGCACAAGCCCCAAATGAACGTTTGGGGTTTTCAGTATACCCTTAGTTCAGGACTGTATAAATTATACGCTGCCAAAAAAGACTTTATTACGGAAAGGAATGAGAAAATTAGGACAAAGTCCTCAAGAAAATCATCCTGTGATAAATTTTTAACTTTACACCCTTCTTTACATTTGAAAAATAAGAAAGAGACCGTAATTTCGGCTTAAATCAATAATTCCATCTTCATTTATGAAACTTCACGAGTATCAAGCCAAACAACTCATAAAATCCTTCGGTGTTCCTATTCAGGAAGGCATAGTAGCTGACACAGTAGAAAATGCAGTAGCTGCTGCGAAACAAGTATATGATGACCCTGAAGGGAAATTCTTTGTGGTAAAAGCCCAGATCCATGCAGGAGGTAGAGGAAAGGGTACCGTGAAAGAAACTGGTTCTAAGGGAGTAGTAGTAGCTAAAGGAGTAGCAGGGGTAGAAGAGACTGCTAAAAACATCCTGGGAGGAACCCTGGTAACCATCCAGAATGAAGCTATCGGCGGTAGCAAGGTAAATAAGGTCCTCATAGCTGAGGATATGTACTACCCTGGTGAAAGTGAAAGAGAAGAATACTACATCAGTATTACCCTGGACAGAGCTACTGGCAAAGACATGATTATAGCTTCCAGTGAAGGAGGGGTAAACATAGAAGAAGTTGCAGAGAAAACACCTGAGAAAATTATTCAGGAAAACATAGATCCTGCTGTAGGGATACAAGGCTTTCAGGCTCGTAAAATAGCCTATGCCTTAGGGTTAAGTGGAACTGCCTTCAAAAACGGTGTTAAGTTCATCATAAACCTCTACAAAGCGTACCAGGGACTGGATGCAGATATGCTGGAAATCAACCCTATGTTCAAAACTGCTGATGATAAAGTAGTAGCCGTAGACTGTAAGCTGAGCATAGATGGAAATGCCTTATATAGACATAAGGACATAGCTGAGATGAGAGATCCTTCTGAGGAAGATCCTTTGGAGGTAGAAGCTTCCAAGTATCACCTAAACTATGTGAAACTGGATGGAAACGTAGGATGTATGGTAAATGGAGCTGGACTGGCCATGGCTACCATGGATATGATCAAATTGAATGGTGGAGAGCCTGCTAACTTCCTTGACGTAGGTGGAGGTGCTTCTGCTGAAACAGTAGAGCAGGGATTCAGAATCATCCTGAAGGACCCTAACGTAAAGGCTATACTCGTAAACATCTTTGGTGGCATCGTACGTTGTGATAGAGTAGCCAATGGCGTGGTAGAAGCTTACAAGAAGATCGGGAATATCAGTGTTCCCATCATCGTAAGACTACAAGGTACCAATGCTGAGCTAGGTGCCAAGATCATAGATGAGTCAGGCCTGGAAGTAGCATCCGCTATTACATTAGCAGAAGCTGCCGCCAAGGTGAGAGAAGTAATGGCTTAAGTACTTGAAAGAAATATATGAGAAAGCTCACCATACGGTGGGCTTTTTTCGTTATGTTCATGAACGTATGTTAAGCCGTCGTATGCAGTTATTAAAACAGCCACTATTCTACTGGCTCTTTTTACTTCCTATTTGTTTATTCTCCCAGTCTCTTCCAAATGATGCCTGTGATCAAGCAGTCCAGCTTATCCCTAATAAATCTCCTCTAACTGTTACCAATGCTCAGGCAACGGTCAATGCAGATGAAACGCCTCTATCTATCCCAAAAACCTGTATAAAGTCATTTGAGAATGATTTATGGTATAGCTTTACCACTTCTCCGGACTTTAGCTGGTATAAAATCACTATCAATCCTCAAATATGTAATACGCCTGCTGGCTTGCAGGCCATGCTCATAGAATCTCCTACCTGCCAGGCTGATGATTTTCTGTATAGGTCCTGTGTGAATCCTAATGCGGAGCAACCCATCAC
>JBCDBC010001062.1:0-2586 GCA_039184535.1 Bacteroidota bacterium
AATAAACAGACGAGTATGCTGAAATATCGGCTAGTAGTAATCATTTCAAGGGATGAATGTGTGTAATCCTAAGGATGAATCTAAGCAGGAATTGTGAGAGATTCCAGAATAAGGATGGTTTCTGAATTATACCGTTGACCTAACATGATTTGTTTTACGTATATTGGAGTATAGTTTGATTTAACATAATGAATACAAACATTATCACCATATCATCTGATATCCAAAGTGGTACTCCGGTTTTTACAGGGACCAGGGTTCCGGTGAAGAATTTAATTGACTATTTGCGTGGGGGAGATAGTATAGAGGAGTTTCTGCATGATTTCCCCTCAGTAAAGAAGGAACAGGTGCATAGCTTACTGGAACTTATGGAGCAGATAATTACCCTAAGCCCTTCTACTACCAATGAAAAAAGTGCTGCTTGATGAGAATCTCCCATCGCTACTGAGGAATTGAAAAGATTAGCTCTTTTAATAAGGCTGCTAGCAGAAAAAAATATTTTAGATGAATTCTATTGAGATTTTTGGAGAGATTGATGAATTATTGGTTAATGAGGAAAGCGGTTTATTAACAAAAGTTCGGATGGCAGAATTTGATCAAGAGCAGTTTAATAGGCTTGTGGATCTTTTCAGAATGGTTCCGAATGCTGCGGACGAAGAAGATGCTATTAGAATTAAAAGAAAACACCTTGATTCCATTTTATATTTAGTTCCAACTTTACTTATTGGTATTGAGAGTACTCTTGATAAAGATATGGTAAAGCAATACGAAGGAGCACTTAGTGAACTAAGTAAGGCCTTGATTCACGCTTTTATCACTGATTAAATCAAAGAAATAAAATCAATACTTCGAAGCATAAATCCAGTGATCAGCTCTGGCCCATGCTTTCTGGAACCTTTCATCCACTTCTTTAGAATCTTTTCTGGCGGCTTTGAGAGCTTCCCTTAGTCCGTATAAAGACCAGCCATTTTTAGGGTGATCAGCCAATTCTTCTTCATAGGTCTGTGCGGCTTCTTCATACTGCTCCATGTCCATTTGGGCGGCCCCTAACCAGTGGCGAGCAGCAAAGGGAATGGGTTCCGGTTCATCATACTCCATAGAGTCTTCTATCATGACAGCACGTTCGTAGGCAGCAAAGGCCTTTTCTTCCTCATCAGCCATCCAGTGAATCTCCCCTTCCAGGATTCCCCCCAGTACACCTAGTATGTGTCTGGCGGGATGCATTCTGAACTCTGCCTCACAAGTATCTGCTGTTGTGAGTACTCGCTGAAGGTAGACCTTGGCAAAGTCTTCTTCCCCTGATTTGAGGTGGGCGTATCCTTTGGCGAAGTCCCACATAGCCCCAGAAATAGTTCTTTCAGGCCTTTCCTCATGCGCCAAGACTTCATCAAACCTTCCAAAACGGATAGCGGTCAGGACTTCATACATACTGTTATCGGTTCTCTTCGCATAGTCCTTAGCTGCCTGCATGGCTATGGCACCTTGTCCGTCATAACAGGCCGCAAACAGAAGCATGTGTAAGTTGTGAGCGGGGTAAATGGCTATGCCCTGTCCGGATTTGGCTTTTTCGTCAGACTGCCATGCCTGTAGGTTGGCGCGTACAGATCCGCCCCAGTTTCCGATCTCATTCCATGTGTGCGAAGGCATGTGGTTGATATGGCTGGCTCCAGGGATGGCGCTCCCCAGGTAATCTGCACATGTGGCTGCCAATTCTGGTTTCTGGGAAGATTCCGTAGCATGTATGTACAGGTGGCAGGCACCAGGATGTTCAATGTCTTCATCCAAAACTTTCTCTAGAATCTTATGTAGGCGAACCACATCCGGATCTGCCACATCACGGGTCCCCCTACGAGGTTCTAATAGAAAAAGTGCTTCAGCATAGACAGTGGCTATCTCATGATGGTCAGGATATTGTTGATACACTTTTTCCATAGCCTTAGCGTAAGCCGTATCTTGTAGAGCTCTGGTTTCAGGGTCATAGTCTTTTATGTATCTGGGTTGAATAGCCGCTACCAGCGCTTTCTCTAACTCGCTTCCGTGTTTCTTGGCTAGCTTTTTGGCGGTTTGAGCTGCTTCCAGGGCCAGCGGAGCCTTCGCCTCACTCATAGGTTCGTTGAGGTATGATCCTAATGCCCAGGCCTCACCCCAATAGCAGGCCACACATTCAGGGTCTAGTTTGCGTGCTTCCCGGAAGGAACGAGCCGCTTCATTTACGGCAAAGGCATACTTCAACTGTACCCCTTGATTAAAGTAATCCTGTGCCAGAGAATTCTCTGTAGAAACTTCCCAGGTTAATGGACCTAATGCTTCAGGATAGAGGGGAATGGAATCGTGAAAGGTTTTTGGGAGGCCTCCGTGATGGCCGTGCTGGGCATATCCGGTAGAAAGAAATAGACATACGGAAAGGAGTGCCAATAGGCATGGGGAGTGTGGGATGATTTTCATATTAGTTGACATGGCTTTCAAGTGAGAATGACCCTAAGAAAGTGAAATTCTCCTGAAATTAGAGGTGCCTCTCCCTTATTTCTACTTACTGCCGATAATAATTTTTATGCTTTACCCTTGTTTAGTACGCCCTTCCAAGGT
>JBCDBC010001063.1:0-2583 GCA_039184535.1 Bacteroidota bacterium
CAGAACGGAACTCTCCTTCTGAAGGGGCAGATGGAGTAGTAAATACCCTGGACCAAACCTTTCTGGGTAATACTATTCCTGGATTCTTCTACGGCCTGAATCTGGGTGCTAATTGGAGAGGATTTGACGTATCTGTATTCTTCCAGGGAATTGGAGATGTACAGAAGTACAATTCCATCAGGAGAAGAGGAGAGTCTATGAGTGGGCCAGGCGTAAACCAGTGGACCACTACTAACAACAGATGGACACCCACGAATCCTTCTACTACCTTTCCACGAGCCATGGCGTCTGATCCTACCGGGAATACAAGATTCTCAAGTAGATGGATTGAGGATGCTGGATTCATGCGCCTGAAGAACTTCCAGCTTGGATATACACTCGCACCAAATGCTTTGAGAGCGCTTGGAAATGCTAAGAACATTCGGATTTATGTAAGTGGAACTAATGTCCTATTATTTACTAACTGGTCAGGTGTAGATCCTGAGAATGACAGAGTTCCCCCACCAAGAATCTTTACTGTAGGCCTCAATCTGACTTACTAATCCTACTAAACTCGTTTAATCATGAAAAGAATATATCATAGCATACTCTTAATATCATTTTTGCTACTCACCATAAGGTGTGAGGATCAGCTAGATATACCTCCTGCTGCCCTTACGGAGGAAGGCTTTTTTACCACTGAGGATGAATTTGAGAAGTCTATTTTTGGTACTTATCAGAAGTTGATATTCTTCTATAATTACAGAGGCCTAAACTTTCTACAGGATGTATGGCTATTACCCAGTGATGACCTGACTTCCATAGGTTCATACGCGACAGAAACCTTTGGAACTATCAATGATAATAATGGGGATGTCCAGAATTTATATCGCTTTCTGTATCAGTTGATTGCCAGGGCAAACATTGTCTTGCAAAAGCAGGCAGAAAATCCAGAGGCCTACCTCAGTACTGACCTGAGAAATACCCATAGGGGAGAGGCATTGTTCCTTAGAGGATATGGGAATTACCTCCTATGGAACCATTTTGAAACTGCTCCACTGGTGACAGAAAGGATAGTAGATCCAGAAGATGCGAGACTACCTAATTCTAGTGGTACACAACTTTTGGATCAGGCTATCAGTGACTTTCAGGAGGCCGCTACGCTGCTCCCTTCCGAATGGCCAGATTCCGATTTGGGAAGAGTTACTTCCGGATCTGCCAGAGGGATGGCAGGCAAAGCACTGATTTTTAGGGCTACAGTTAATGGAGATAATGCAGATTATACCGCTGCCATAGCCGAGCTAGATCAGGTAACAGGATATTCTTTAGTAACTGACTTTGGCGATAACTTTGATGAGAATTTTGAAAACAATTCAGAATCAGTATTTGAGGTTCAGTTCGGCCTCAACAATGTCAATAACGTCTGGCTCAATAATGATGCTTTTGCTACTGTAGGGGATTTAGGCGGGTACTGGGGATTTTTCGATAACCATTTTTCCATGTTTGGAGGCGGTCTTTTTATTGCTACAGAAAGCCTCCGCAACGCATTTGAAGATGGAGATCCACGGATCGCCTCTACATTTGACGGAGAAACGGTTCTAAAATATGTAGCACGACCCAGAGCAAATGGTGGCCCAGATTATTTTAATAATGCCAGAGTACTTAGATACGCAGAGGTCTTACTACTAAAAGCAGAGGCGTTAAATGAGTCAGGTGGGTCAACCGTGGAGGCCTTAGAACTTGTCAATCAAATACGCGCTAGGGCAAGAAATTTTGTGGCAGGAGCTACTATACCTGCAGACCTAAACATCAATGAAACAGATAGAACCGTCATTAGACAACTCATAATGGATGAAAGGCGGAGAGAATTAGCTTTCGAAGAGGGACATCGTTGGTTTGACCTAAGAAGGTGGCATAAAGCAGGATTTATAGACTTGACAAGGTTGGATTTCAGTTCTGTAAGAACGGATTTTGCCTTTGATGTGTCTACTCACTTAGTGCTACCGCTCCCGGCAAGCGAGATTATATTAAACCCAAACCTTACACAAAATCCGGGATATTAGGATTAAAGTAGTAGCCCATGCAGTTGTTACTAGTCGGCCACCTCCAAATGGAGGTGGCTCTTTTTTTGTCTTATTCTTTCTCAAAATCCCCCGGATTTACCCAGCCTGCATCATTGGGACCTAGTTTACCTTTCTGGAATTGCTCGTAAAAGTTAGTCTGTTTTTTATCTGCATAAAGGTAGCTGTCGAAGATGTCTCCATTCCCCAGAATACGAGGATCTTGCTGCTGGCTAAGTTCTGATAGGAGTAATTCCTTCAAAGCAGCCTTTTCGTCAGCATACTCAGCACTCGAGGCGAGGTTATCTATGCAGTAAGGATCCGAAGGAAGATGATACAATTCTTCCTCTACTCGCTTTCCAAAGTTCAGGTCCCAAAAGGAGCTACTTCCTATTCTTCGCCTTTCATTGAGGATGACAGTCTTGGTGGGACTTCCATCCGTATTTAGGTAACCAGTCTCCGGATTACCGGCTGGCCATCTGTCAGGCTTGAAGTTGAGGGTATAGGCATATTCTCCTTTAATGATCCCACGCACTGGATAGCC
>JBCDBC010001064.1:0-2581 GCA_039184535.1 Bacteroidota bacterium
CCGCACTTTCAGGCCAAAGATGAGCCGGATGTTCCTTTTGTTAATTGCCATATGACTTGCTAAGGGAGGAAATGGCTGTATCCATCTAAATGAAATTACATAAATAATTTAGATTCTCCCATAAATTGGGCGAATTATCACCTATTGCGAAAATTCGCTTGACATTTCCAATGTATGCATTTATCTTTGGACAGAATTTAGAATATGATTCTAGTTATCACTTAGTGATAAGACATATAGTAAGATTTTTATAGTCTCGTAGTATTGTGTATTGTTTATTGATCTTCCAGCCTCTGACAGAAAGTTAGAGGCTTTTTGTTTTTTACAGGCTAGATCATCTTTAACTGGGCCCGGAAAAAGGATAGAAAATGGAGGGACTTAGAGGGATAGAAAGAGGTGAGTAGATGTGATTTTTTATATATAATTTTTTGCATTTTTAGGGACTTAATCGGCAAAAACCCTTTATTGCAATACCATAATCATTACCAGGGCTGCTTAAGCAGCACATAAATGCATTAAACTATGAGCGAAAGAGTATATGTATTTGATACTACGCTTAGAGATGGAGAACAGGTACCCGGCTGCCAGCTGAACACTGTTGAAAAAATAGAAGTAGCTAAAGAACTTGAGCTACTTGGTGTAGATATACTGGAAGCAGGATTCCCTATATCTAGCCCTGGGGATTTCCAGTCTGTGGTTGAAGTCTCTAAAGCAGTGACTAATCCCGTCATTTGTGCCCTCACACGTGCTGTGGAAAAAGATATAGATGTAGCGGCAGATGCCCTTAAGTATGCCAAGAGAAAGCGGATTCATACTGGAATAGGTTCTTCTGACATGCACATATATAACAAGCTAAACTCTACCCCAGAGAAAATCCTGGAAAGAGCCATTGCAGCTACCAAGCATGCCAAGAAATATGTAGAGGACGTGGAATTCTACTGTGAGGATGCTGGAAGAGCTAATTTGGAGTTTCTCGCGAGAATGGTAGAAGCTGTCATTGCTGCAGGTGCTACAGTCGTAAACATTCCTGATACCACTGGATACTGCCTCCCAGAGCAGTACGGTGACAAGATTAAATATCTAATGGACAATGTGAAGAACGTGCATAAGGCCATTCTTTCTGTCCATTGCCATAATGATCTGGGAATGGCAACCGCTAATACTATTGCAGGTCTGGCGAATGGCGCCAGACAAATGGAGGTTACCGTAAATGGAATCGGTGAGAGAGCTGGAAACACCTCTTTGGAGGAAACAGCTATGATTCTCCGTTCCCATAAGGAAGAACTCCAGCTGGAAACTAACATTAACATCAAGAAGCTGTATCCCATGAGTCGCATGATCACCCGACTCATGCGTATGCCTGTACAACCTAATAAGGCTATAGTAGGGAGAAATGCTTTTGCGCACTCTTCCGGTATTCACCAGGATGGATTCCTGAAAAGCCGTGAGAATTATGAGATCATAGATCCACAGGACGTAGGGGTCCCTCAATCATCCATCATTCTTACAGCAAGAAGTGGAAAGCATGCCCTTAAGCATAGGCTGGAAAAACTGGGTATTACCCTGGAACAGCCTGAATTAAAGAAAGCATATGACAAGTTCCTGGATTATGCTGACCAGAAGAAAGAAGTAAATGATGAGGACCTATTGGTCATTCTGGGCTATGAGGCTGGGGATAAAGTGCTGGAAATTGAGTCTTTGGAAGTGTACTGTGGAACTCAGGGTTCTGCTAAAGCTGCTTTAACCATCAATAAGAACGGGAAGAAACTGTATAATGAGGCAATAGGAAATGGACCTGTAGATGCTTCTATCAAGGCCATAGATGCTATCATGGGGATAGACGTAAAGCTGGAAGAATATCTGGTTCAGGCTATCACCGGCGGAAGTGATGACCTTGCAAAAGTTCATATTCAGGTTTCTCAGGATGGCGTTTTCCACTATGGCTTTGCCTCAGAAACTGATACTGTTCTGGCTACGGCTAAAGCCTACCTGGATGCCCTCAACAAATTGAGATAGAATGCTGGAAACATCATACTTATAAGAAAAGCCCCTCTGACTAAACGGTGGGGCTTTTCTTCCTTTTACTAACGCCGCTCCTTATTCAGTTCTTAGTGCTTTTACGGGATCATTCTGTGTAGCTCTTAACGCATGATAGCCTGTAGTAGCCAGCGCAATAGCTACTACCATCACAAAGGCCAATCCATAAAGGATGTAATTCATAGAAGTATGGTAGGAGAAGGTATCCAGCCATTGGGCCATGAAGTATTTGGCGGCTATGAATGCTGGGATGGTGGCTACCATAACCATAAATACAAAGTTTCTTGTGAGAAGGTAGACGATGTCTGTAGCCTTAGCGCCGAGTACCCTTCTGAGACCAATCTCTTTGGTACGCTGCTCCACAGTAAAGCTGGCCAGGCCAAATAAGCCCAGACAAGCAATAACGATCATCATAATGCTAAAGAGAGTGAAGATTCTGGCGCGAATCTGGTCTTCTTCATATAACTCCATGAAACTCTCATCCAGGAAGTCATACTCAAATGGCTTATTGGGGTATACCTCATTCCACTCATTTTGGGCAAAG